>JAOZNS010000290.1 GCA_029933635.1 Candidatus Zixiibacteriota bacterium
CAAAATAACCAAAAGTTAGCAAAAAGCAAGCAAAATGTTACAAAAGGGACGCTGGCTGGGTAATGTAAATATTGGGCTGTTGCCCAACTGTGAAGGCAGGACTAAATGCCCTGCTCCATGGTTGCTAAGTTTTTGTCTCCCATAGGGTCGGGAATTTATACTGCCCAACAATCTGACTTCGGCAACAACCTCAATTCAAACCATTACACAACAAACTACAAAAAAAACCTTGACAAATAGAAGATGAGGTATTTTATTATAATTGGTTACATGGTTGGTGGCCTGGTTGGAAGGGGAAAGGTCAGATGCCTTTCTCTTATTTTATTTTATACGAGTGCCTAAGGCAGCCTTTTCTTTGTTTGGCAGAGTCCCTTTTCTAGGTTCAAAGCTCAGGTTTTGTTTTCTTCCAAAATACGTTTCAGGATAAGCCGTCGAGGTAACCTGTATTTTCTCAACTGAAGCTCTTCTACCAATCAGAGGGAATTTGTAGACAGAAAGAAGAGGAAGGGATAGCATTACTTAAAACTTACACATGTTCTGTCGTGAATTTGGCAGACAAAGCCAGAGGAGGTAGGAAAGATGAAAAGAAAAATAGACATGCTGGTGGTATTGGCCTTAGCCTTAGCATTAGCACTAATGGGATTGACTGTAGCTGTAACAGGATCTGCCACGGACGGACAAAAACCAGAGCTTACCCCCAGCTTTAAAAGGGGAATAAGCCCGGCGAACATACCAACCAGCCCAAGCCCCAAGCCTAAGCAGACCATCATATGGGACAATGGTGGCACAACCGCCAATTCAAATTTATATTCTTCACAGAATGACACATGCTATCCTTTCGTCTCGCAGGTTGCGGACGACTTCATATTTGATCAGGATATGAGGGTGACAGATGTCCACTGGTGGGGAGGTTTCTGGAACGTTCCTCCTGATTCGGTTGACCCTTGCTATTTTTACATTTACTTCTACGCAGACGACGGGACCGGGAATGCACCAACAGGTGGTGGGATGCCTGATCCCGCGCCCACTGCTCTGGCGACTTATCACTTCTCAGGAATCTCCGGGCTTCCCCTGGATCCTAACGGATTCTATGAGTACGATGTGGACCTAAATCCGCCCTTTATTGCTTCGGCAAATACGAAGTACTGGATTGCCATTCAGGAAGATACCTGTTATCCGCCTCAGTGGGGTTGGGCCAACACGGGTTCAATCCAGCTTCATTCAGCCGTGCAGGGATTTCCAGTGTTGGGTGTGCCCTTCTGGACCGACATTGTTGACCCCGCAGTTGACATGGCATATTATCTGACCGGTGAACCGGGAGAACCTTGGCCCAACCACAAGATGCACTTCCCACAGGAGCCGGATCTGGAGGGTTGGGATGTATATGCGGTCTTCCCCAAGACGTTGGCTGACGACTGGCAGTGTTCACAGACTGGATGGGTCACAGATATCCACTTCTGGGGCTCGTGGAAAGACGTGGATGGCAATCCTTACACCGACGACTATCTTACCCCGATGCCCTGGTTCGTTCTAAGCATCCACGAGAACATTCCTGCGGATCCTGATACCCCCTGGAGCAGGCCGGGACGAATTTTGTGGCAGTGGGAAGGAGAGATCCCAGGCACACCTAACGAACCACCCGCCATGGAGCACTGGTACAATCCAAACACCGGAGAGTGGCTCTGCAATGACCACGTCCCCTACTGGCGCTATGACTTCTTCGTGGAGCAAGCTTCTCCGCCAGCGGATTCATTCTTCCAGTATGAGGATAGCATCTACTGGCTGAACATCTCCGCAGTTGGCATCGATTCGCCATATGCCTGGGGCTGGAAGAGCTCGCGGGATCATTTCATGGATGACGCGGTGTATACCGACAATCCTCCTGAGGGACCCTGGGTTGAAATGTTCGAGCCACCCAGATGTAATTGGTTTGACGTATATTTTGACGAGCAGGGGAATCCCCAGGAGATGGGATCAACCAATTATTACGGCAATGGGTGGTATCGATACGAGTACTGGTGGAATATGTGGTTCTACGATAATCCATTCACATACGAACGTCCCAAACACATCTGGATGGATTTCTTTATTGAGGAAGCCGGTCCTGGAGCTTACGCTGAGTTTGCCATCAACTGGTCAACCCCAGAGTGGGATACGCTGGGAATGGGAAGACCACCTATGCCAGGGGAACCGGAGGAGCTCTATATAGGACGCGAGATCTTTCCGGTAACGCCAGGACCTAACACCATCAATTATGTCATTCCCTACAATCCAGAGTGGATCTCCATCGATTTTGTGGCATTTGACGTGCTAATCAACGGGTGGATCTGGCACGAATGCGAGGGAACATCGCTGGATCTGGCGTTTGTGATCACCGGGCATGAGGGAGAACCACCAGTGACCTGTGGTGATGTCAACAACGACGGAGTGGTGGATCTTGGCGACATAGTGTATCTCATAAGCTATGTGTTCAGAGGTGGTCCACCGCCGGTCCCAATGACCTGCGTTGGAGACGTCAACAACGATGATATAGTGAATGTGGGCGACGTGGTATATCTCATCAGCTACGTGTTCAGAGCTGGTCCAGCACCTAATCCTAATTGCTGTAATCCACCGTGGGCTTCGGAATAAGCTTCTCAAGGAAGCTCAGATAGATGGTTAGCTCGGGCTTCACGGACCAATCTGAGAGGATACGCAAGTGAATAAAAAGGTGGACGTCTGAAAGACGTCCACCTTTCTGTCCTTTTAGCCGATGAGAGGAATCGAACCTCCAACCGACTGATTACAAATCAGTTGCTCTACCATTGAGCTACATCGGCAG
>JAOZNS010000291.1 GCA_029933635.1 Candidatus Zixiibacteriota bacterium
GATCTAAATTATGAGGGGAGCATCGCCATAGATAAAGAGCTTTTGAATGCCACCGATATTTTGCCCCATGAGAAGGTGCAGGTGCTTAACCTTAACAATGGTGCAAGATTTGAGACCTATGTTTTGGTGGCGGAGGCAAATTCCGGGACCATCTGCCTAAATGGTCCGGCGGCAAGATTGGGAGAGGTGGGGGATCTTCTAATCATCGTCTCCTATTGTGACTTAGAATTCGAAGAGGCAAAAAAATACCAGCCTAAAATAATTTTCGTTGACCAGGAAAATAAAATCCTAAAGAAGGGGTAGCCACCCACTCCTTGGGATATTCAGCGCAGACTAAAGTCTGGGGCTACCATAGTGTGTAGTATGCATTCGAAACCACCAGTAGCGGTTATTTTGGCGGCGGGGAAGGGGGTAAGGATGAAATCTGATCTGCCCAAGGTGCTTCACAGACTGGATGGAAAGCCAATGGTAGAATACGTAATCGATACGGCTAAGCAGGTAGGAGCTAAAAAAATTATCTTGGTGGTGGGGCATAAATGGAGACTAGCCCAAAACTCCTTAAAACATGTGGAAGTAGAATTCGTAATCCAAAGGGAGCAGTTAGGAACCGGACACGCGGTTTTGCAGACCCAACGACTCCTGTCCGATTACGAGGGAGATGTTTTGATTCTGTGCGGGGATGTTCCCTTATTAAGAGTAGACACCCTGAAAAAGCTACTGAAGGAGCACAGAAAAAAGAAGGCTGTTGCCACCGTTTTGACAGCTATATTAGAAGACCCAACTGGATATGGAAGAATAATCAGGGATCTAAAAGGGATGGTTCAAAGAATTGTGGAGGACAAGGACGCTTCTGCCGATCAAAAAAAAATAAAGGAGATTAATACAGGCACCTTCTGTTTTGACTCTGCATCCTTGTTTTCGGTCTTGGATAAGGTGACCAATGACAATAAACAACGAGAATATTATTTAACCGACACCCTGAAACTTCTGCGAGATCAGAAGCTCCCTATTTGGGGGATGGTGGCAACCCATCCTTTAGAAACCCTGGGGATAAACTCAACCAAAGAGCTCAACAAAGTGGAGAAGATCCTTTTGTCCCAACGGCTTAACCAAACGCAGAGCGTATCTTAGGCGTATAATTTTAGCGTTAAAGCAGGAAGGGAGATCGGCTTTATATTTACTTTCAAATTTGAAATCTTTTTTGAACAACAACGCGCTCAAAATTTGAGTGAAATTCTTGAGATCTTATTTATCTGAGGTTGCTAGATTTATCGAGCCTCCAGCTGAAGTTTTTTCAAAGGTTTTGTTAGAAAAGGAGAGTCCAGGCACAAGGTATCCAGGTTTGTAGGTTGGTTTATTTGAGTGAGGAGGAGTTTGAGTTTTTAAAGCTAAAGAGGCTTGATTTTTTAAAGAGGGCTGGGTATTTTGGAGAAGAATCGTCAGAAGGGAGGAAGGGTGATAAGAAAGAAGCTCTCAGAGGCTCTACAAACGAAGATCTCCAGGCTGGTAGGGGTAGATATACCCCCTGTTATGAGCCAACGAACATTGAGGCTACGCGTGATTCCTTATTCTGGAGCTGGAGGAGAGTTTCTGAATACTACCGGGATTTCTTAGATGAAGAGGATGATAAGAGGAAAGAGATTATCCGCATTGATCCAGAAGTAAGAAAAAGATGACCTCCTTTTGGGTTGATAGTTGTATATTATCGACCCGGTGATTAAAGAACAAAGGAGGCCAGATGCAATATTACCAGATAATCAAGGGTATGTCAAGCAAATTTAACCATAGACTTAAAATGATAGAATGTGCTTTGCAGCATGGGATAAGTTCAGCGTCCCGAGAATACGAGACCACTCGCAAGACGGTGAGGAAGTGGGTTGTGCGTTTTAAGCAGGAGGGGTTAGATGGACTCAAAGAGAAGAAGAGAGCTCCCAAGCACATACCTCACAAATTAAAGCCGGAAGATGAGGCAAAAATCATCCAATTAAGGCAAAGCCATCCTTCCTGGGGTTCAAGGCGTCTAATTGATCGCTATCATGTCAAAGGAAGCCATAATGCGGTAAACCGAGTGATTAAACAAAACGGTCTGATTAAGCCTAAGCGGAAGCGCTGGCGCAAACGCAAAGACTTATCTGAATTGAAGAAGAAGATGAAGTTCTTTGAGAACAGCCAGATAGACACCAAAGACCTCTCGGACATCTATCAATACTGGCCTTTTATGAGAAGATTGAGACTGCCCAGATTCGAATACACTTTAAGAGAACTCTCCACCGGGACCTGCTTTTTTGCCTATGCGGATCGAAATAACTCCACTTATGCCTCATACTTTGCCCAATATGTTATAGAACACCTGAAGAGTTACGGGATAAAGACCGCTTGTATCATCTGGCAGACGGATAATGGGAGTGAGTTTATTGGCTCAGTGAGAAAGAAGATAAATCGACCCTCTGCTTTTGAAAAAGAACTTAAAGCTAACCTGATAGAACATGGCAGGATTCCTCCCCGGTCTCCTCATCTTCAGGGGGATGTAGAATCCTTCCACCGGATAGTGGAAGATGAACTCTATGAAATAGAATCTTACGCCAACGGGATAGAATTTTTGGGCAAAGTCTACGCCTATCAACTCTACTTTAACTACCTTCGCAAGAATAGATACAGAGATAACAAATCACCGGTGGAGATATTAAGAGAACGATTCCCCCACATAGATGAAGGTGTGCTCAATTTACCTCCCATAAGACTCGAAACACTGCTTCCTCTATCCTATAAAAAGAAAGACAAGGGTGGATACCATGTACCTATACCTGTCC
>JAOZNS010000292.1 GCA_029933635.1 Candidatus Zixiibacteriota bacterium
ATATTTTCTTAAATCTTCTCCGAGGGGATCCGACCGCCATTATCAATTTAGGGATTTTGCTGATGGTGCTAACCCCTTTCCTGAGGGTGGTGGTGGCAGTTTTATCCTTTCTTTGGGAGAAGGATTTCAAATATGCGGCAATAGCTTTGGGAGTGATGGCAATACTTCTATTTACCATCGTGTCAAGTTTTATTTAGGAAGTCTCTAAAAAAGTTAAATGAGGAAAGGAGGATGTAGGGGCGATGCTCTGCCATCGCCTTAAAGTTCTTAGGATAAGTGAACATGAGAAATTCAAGAGGACCTCTGGTTTTAGTCGACTTCGATGGGACCATCACTCAAAACGATGTGGGCGCCCTCCTGTTCGACACTTTCTCGAAAAAAGAGAGCAAAAAGATCGTCTCCCTTTGGCTTAAAGGAGAAATCAGCTCAAAAGAGTGTCTGGCGAAAGAATGTGAGTTAATAAAGATCACCAAATCGGAGCTAAAAAAATTCGCCCTCTCTCAAAAAATCGATGAAAAATTCGGTGATTTTGTCGATCTTTGTAAAAGGGAGAAGCTGAAGTTGGTTATCTTGAGTGATGGACTGGATTTTTACATAAAGCTGATTTTAGAAAAATTCGGATTGGAAAAGCTTCCCTTTTATTCCAATATTCTCACATTTGAAGGAAAAAAACTGAAACCAGAATTCCCCTATTTCGACCGGGGATGCGGAAATTGCGGAAACTGCAAGAGGTATCATCTGAAAAACTTGAGAGGGAGAAAGCAAAAGGTCGTATATATCGGAGACGGACTCTCGGATAAGTGTGTGGCCCGGGAGGCGGATTTTGTCTTCGCCAAAAACGATCTGCGCAAGTTTTGTATGAGCGAAAATATCAAGCATTACCCATTTCGCAATTTTGGAGATGTGATTCGGATATTTCAGAAGAGTGTTTTGAACCTCTCCCCTTTAGTCCCCCTCCCCACAAATGTGGAGAAGGGGCGATAGGGGGTGAGGTCTAAGCAATCGACAAAACAGCCAAACAAGGATGTAACCCACACGGAGAGCGAAAAACATGAAGGCGGTGATTATGGCTGGGGGCTTTGGCACTCGCTTAAGACCCCTTTCCTGCAACCTTCCCAAACCCATGGTATATGTGGCAAATAAGCCCATGATGGAGCATATAGTCGATCTCTTAAAAAAGCATGGTTTGGTGGAGTTAGTGGTTTTGCTTTATTTCCAGGCGGAAACCATAAGAGACTACTTCGGGGATGGATCAAACTTTGGGGTAAGGATCGAATATATCCAGGCTCAAGAGGACTATGGCACTGCCGGGGCGGTAAAAAATGCCCAGAGTTTGCTGGACGATAGATTTCTGGTCATCTCCGCGGATGTGTTGACGGACATCAATCTGAAAGCCGCCTGTGATTTTCACCAAAAGAATCAAGCCAAAGCCACCATGGTTCTGGCTCATATGGAAAATCCTCTCCCCTACGGGGTGGTGATCGCTCAGGAGGATGGAAGAATATCCCGATTCTTAGAAAAGCCCACCTGGGGAGAGGTGTTCAGCGATACAGTTAATACTGGAATATACATTCTGGAGCCTGAGATATTGGATAAGATACCAGGTAAGCAGAACTTCGATTTTAGCAGGAACCTTTTCCCTCATATGCTTGCCACCAATCAAAGGCTTTTTGGATTTGTCACATCAGATTACTGGAGAGATGTGGGCAACTTAGAAGAGTACTTCCAGGCGCATCAGGACATACTGGAGGGAAGAGTAAGGGTGGATATCGGTGGGAACCTGCTTCACCGAGAGCATGCCGGCATCTGGGTGGGTAAGAATGTGAAGGTGGGGGAAAGGGTTGAGTTTAAGGGAACGGTGATCATAGGAGATGATGCCCAGATAGGCTCTCACTGTTTCATATCCAATTCGGTGGTGAATGACAATGTCCAAATTGGAGAGGATGTAAATCTGGATCGTTCTGTGATCTGGAGGAATGTTTCTATCGGGAAACGAAGCATTTTGACTGAGGCCATTGTGGCAAACAATGCCAGAATCGAAGAGGAGGCGGTAATTTTTGAAAATGCCATCATCAGCGAGAACTGTCACATCGAGAAAGGTGCCAAAATTAAAGCCAACGTGAGGGTCTGGCCCGGAAAGCGGGTGGAGGCAGGCTCCATCCTCTCCTCCAGTCTGGTGTGGGGGGAGAGGTGGAACCGGGAGCTTTTCACCGACGCCAAGGTGATGGGTGTGGGAAATCTGGAGCTGACCCCGGAATTTGCAGTCAAACTGGGGGCGGCATATGGCGCCATGCTGGGCAAAGGCTCAACCGTGGTAACCAGCAGAGACGCAGGAAGCACCTCCCGAATGATCAGCCGAGCCTTAATATGCGGGCTACTCTCCGCCGGAGTAAATGTGAATGATTTAAGAACCCTCCCCATTCCGGTGATGAGATATGAACTAAAGTTAGGAAAAGAACAGGGGGGGATACATACCCGGAGATCGCCTTTAGACCCCAAGCAGATCGATATAGTTTTCTTCAACGGAGGAGGTCGGGATCTGCCCGCCTCCAAGACCAAGTCGGTGGAGAGGCTTTTCTTTCGGGAGGATTTCAGAAGAGCCTCTTCGGAGGAGACCGGGTGGCTCGATTTTCCCCAACGGGTGATTGAGTCATACCGGCGCGAATTCTTAAGATCCATAGATTCTCAACAGATAAGAAAAGCGCGGTTCAAGGTGGTTATAGACTACTCACATGGGGGGGCCTGTGAGATCTTACCATCCATCATTGGTTCCTTGGGCTGTGAGGTTATCTCCTTGAACGCCTATCT
>JAOZNS010000078.1 GCA_029933635.1 Candidatus Zixiibacteriota bacterium
CTCCCTTTGCAGAGAACATTGAGGAGGATCCAAATCACCAAGACAGCACCCTGCTTCTGCGCATATTCGGCTTGGATCAATTGGATTTAAATGCCCAAAATAATCCTGATGGAATAGTCGATTATCGACAAATAGACTTTGGCTTGGGTTATCTTACCTTTCCGGATCGACATCCTTTCGCTCCCTCCCCCAACCGAAGCTTCACCGGCAACCCCGGAGACACCCTTAAGGATAAGGTGGAGAGCATCTATACATCTAATCTACTTCAGGACCGGAGAGAGGAGAGCAAATATTATATTTATGTTAAATCCTCCTCTCGAAAATCTCAGTTTCAATTGGGCCATGCCCCGATAATCGAGGGATCCGACGTGGTCACCTTAAACGGAAGGCCCTTGACCCGTGGTGAGGATTATACCATAGTATATGAGACTGGGGAGATCACCTTTATCAACCCCGACGCTTTAAGCCCCACAGCCGAGCTGAGCGTGGATTATGAATATGCTCCCCTTCTGATGCCTGAGAAGAAAAATTTGTTTGGGATGATGGCGGAATACAATCTGGGGAGAAATTTTAAGTTTGGCACGGTGGGGATATATAAAAGTGAAAAGACCGCAGAGGAAAGACCTCGGGTCGGGCAGGAGCCGATACGAAACTTCATCTGGGGAAGCAATCTCACCTTCTCCGCCTCCCCCACTTTTATCACCAGAATGTTCAACAGTATACCTTGGATGAAGACTAACGCTCAATCTACAATCACCTTCAGTGGTGATATGGCTCAAAGCATTCCCAATCCCAACACTAAGAATCAGGCTTTCATAGACGATTTTGAAGGCTCGCTCCAATATACTGATCTGGGAGTTCGAAGGGGTGTATGGACCCTATGCAGTCCTCCTAAGGAGAAAAATCTATCCGCAAGATGTAAGATGTGGTGGTATAACCCCTATGATCAGGTAGCGGTAACCGAGATATGGCCGAATAAGGAGGTGGAAAGAAATCAAGAAAGGACCAACGTTTTGGAGCTTAAGTTCTTTCCCCACCAGCCCCATCATCCCACCAATCAAGATTTTGACAGCACTCGGACGGCAAGCAACTGGAATGGAATAATGAGAGCGCTTTATCCCGGAGCTTACGATCAGACCAGAACCAAATTCTTGGAGGTATGGGTTCACGGGGACAAAGGTATCTTGCATGTGGATTTGGGAGAAATATCGGAGGATTTAGACGGGGACAGAATTTTGGACACGGAGGATAAACCTCGAAATGGACAAAGGGATGGGATATTGGATGATGATGAGGACCTGGGGCTGGATACTCTGAATGATTCTCAGGAGCAACAGTTTTATAACTCATCCTTATCTGACCCTTCAGGCGATAATTGGAACTATGATAACCGATACGATTATTCCCACATAAATGGCACCCAAGGCAACCGTTACGATCCGGACAGAGGAAGACGACCGGACACCGAGGACATAAACGCCAACAGCGTGCTTGACTTAGACAATAACTATTTTGAGTTCACTCTGGATTTGAGCAAAAACGAGTTTTTAGGGGATCTAACCGACTCTATGGGATGGAGGCTTTATCGCATTCCGTTGAAGGATCCCCAGAACTACATAAAGATGGGTGATCCCGACTGGAGCAACATCCGATTTGTCAGGCTGTGGGTCAGCTCGGAAGGAAATTGCACCATAAGAATTGCCTCCATCCAACTGGTGGGTAATCGATGGGAGAATATTGGCATCTCCAGCTTAAGTGGTCGGCAGACCCCCCTTCCACTGGAAACCTCTCCAGATGAGGAGTTTGAGATCTTTGTGGTGAACACCCATGAAAACCCGGGCTATGTGCCCCCTCCCGGAGTGGCAGGAACGCTCAACCGCCAGACAGGGGTGAGAGAAAAGGAACAATCTTTGGTTCTCAAGTTCACCAATCTCAGACCCAATCATCAGGGAGCCACTTATAGGATACTATACAAGCCCGAGGATTACACCACCTATCGATATTTGAAGATGTTTGTTCATGGACCGGATGATCCTGGTTCAATAATGTTCTTCCTGAAGCTGGGTTCCGACTCCTCCAACTTCTACGAATATCATACCAAGATTTATCCTGGCTGGGATAAAAGAAATGAGGTGGTGATAGATTTTGATCAGCTCACCGCGTTGAAGGCATATGCTCTGAACACCCGTCCGGCCAACTCTCGTGAGCCAATAGATACCACGGCAGGCTCTTATCGGGTGAAGGGGAACCCCGCACTCAACCGGATAAGATGGTTCTCCATGGGGGTTCAAAATACAGATACCCTAAATTTTCAGCCCATCTCCGGAGAAGTATGGGTGGATGAGCTTCGGGTAACCGATATTCGAAAACAAAAGGGGATGAAGGGAATCGTCAGACTGACTGCAAAACTGGCGGATCTGGGCAACCTTACTTTTTCCTATAACAAGCAGGACAGCCAGTTTCGCAGTCTCACCCAGAAGAAGGAAGGAACGCAATCTAAGATGGATTATAAGTTTAACTTAAGTTCGATTCAGGTTCATAGATTCCTTCCCCTTTCACTGGGTTATTCATTTCCCGTATCCTTAAGCTTTTCTCGCTCGTTGAATCTGCCTAAATGGAAAAGTGGATCTGACATAATCTTGCCCAAGGATCTGAGGGAAAAGGAGAAAAGGGAAAGCAAATCCTGGGGCATAAATTTCTCTCCCTCCTTCATTCATCCCACCAAGAACTGGTTGATCGGGGCGACCTTGAAGAAGATCAGCCATAGCTTCAGATACAGCGTATCCCGAAGCACCAGCTTGCAGACGCCGGTGCAAAGAAACACCAGCACCGGCATAACCGCGGGCTATTCATTTCCTCTGGGTAGGGGGATATCTTTAAAACCCTTCGGTTGGCTCAGAAGTGCCCTCATCCCGAAGAGTTTTTCCCAGATGAGCTTCTCCCTTTTGCCCACCAGCATTTCGGTCAACGGAAGCATCAATGAGACCCGATCCCATACGGAAAACAATGTGGGAGATGTATATGATACCCACGTCAAGACATTCAACGGTAACTTGAATGCTCAAGCCAGCCCCATAAAAAGTATTCCTTTAACCTACAACATGAGCACTTCTCGAGACATAGTGGATCCGAAAACCATAAGGTATTCCCTCAACCCGAAGGAGGCCAAGTTAGGGATAGAAACCGCATTCTCCGAAAGCTTCTCAGCCAAGTACTCTCCAAGGTGGTTAGCCTTTTTGAATGCCAGTTTCTCCTTCACCTCCAGATATAACGAGAATGCGGACAAGCTTGATTCTCGAAACATGGGTGATACCCGCAGGGTTAGCAATAGCAACACTCGAAAGGCTTCCTTAACCTTAAACTGGGAGAGGTTTTTGGGCAAAGCTCAAGGGGGGGGAAAGAAGCTTTCTTTGCTTAATCCACTCAATCTCTTAAGGAAATTGACTCAAAGAATTGACCCGGTCAATCTCTCTTACCACAAAAACCAAACCTTCAACAAAAGTGGGCTTCTGGGACGTCCTCAATTAAGCTACCGGCTCGGTTTTACCGACGATCCCCATGTGGAAAGGAAGGGTCAGGCTCAATCTACCGATCGGGTCTCCATCGCGGAAGGATATACTGCCAAAAGCGGTTTTAGACTTTTATCCACCCATGTGAGTATGAACTACTCCAGAAGCATTAACCGAAACATAACCGCAACCGATGCCACCAGAAATATAAGGACCAGATTTCCAGATTTCGGCTTCAGTTTAAGCAAATTAGCCAACCTCAAGATATTAAAAAAATTCTTCACCAACCTTACATATAATTTTAATTACTTCAAACAGACAGATGAGAGGGGAAGCGAAAGGAGTGGTGAAACATATAACAAGAAGGTCTTGGAGAGTTTCTCCCCTTTGGCCTCTGTTTCCATGACTTGGAGAAATGGTATCCGAACCACGGTCAAGATAACCAAAAAGATTGCCACGGATCAGAACCTGAGGCAACATGGAGGCAACCAGTCGATCACCAAAAACTACGATAACTCCATAAACATTGCCAACAACTATTCCTTTAGTGCCCCCCGGGGTATCAAGCTTCCATTCCTGAAAAAGATAAGATTCAAAAGCACCATGAGCCTGGCTTTAACCATCTCCAAGACTTTCCGTAAGACCAAAAGCTCAGTCGGAGGCAATCCTTTCAACGTTACCCAGGATAACAGCAGGCTTTCCATCGTTTCCTCGGCCGGCTATAATTTTTCCTCTCAGGTCACCGGAGGTTTCAACCTCAGGTGGACAGACACCAATGATAAAAAAACCAGAAGAAAGACTCATAGCCGTGAAGTGGGAATCTGGATGCAGATAAGCTTCTAAAGACTCTTTTATGTGGTTATAAAACTAAACAGGGGGTCAACTTCTCCAGAATTGTTAAATTTTTAAAGAAGGGATGGAACACCGCTTTGAGTTTGCCCAATCATATCAGAGATGATAGATCCAAATCCGTGGACAAAAGGCAGATCCTTTGGGCTTGTGCTTTCTTTGCATGCTTTTATATCCATCCTCAGTTGACCCACCGATGGCTATTTGGTCTCTCCTAAAATCGTGAGAAACAAAGAAAAGAAAATGGATCTCATCACAAAAAGTAGCCTCCGTCTTTCGCTTTACCTTATATTCCTTGTGCTTTTTGCTTGTAACTCCTCATCGGAAAAGTTTAACGGACAAAAAGCCTTTATCACCCTTTTGGAGCAATGTCAATTTGGTCCTCGTTATCCCGGATCAGAGGGTCACCGGAAGGTCAGAAAATATCTGCTTGACAAACTCTCTGGTTATACTAACTTTATAAAAACGCAGGATTTTGTTTACTCGGATTCAGAGCGAAAGGTCAAATTGGAGCTTAGCAACATAATAGCTTCCTTTTATCCTGAGAAAACGAAAAGGTTGCTTCTGTGTGCTCATTGGGATACCCGTCCTTTCGCCGACCATGATCCCGATACAGCTTTACAGGCAAAACCTATCTTGGGAGCAAACGATGGTGCATCCGGGGTGGCAGTCCTTCTGGAGATCGCCAGAGTGGTCTCCCAAAAGAAGCCTAAGTGGGGGATTGATATCATCCTCTTTGATGGAGAGGACTGGGGTCCGGAAGGCGATCTGAATAAATTCTGTCTGGGATCTAAACACTTTGCTAACAATAAGGGAGACTATCAGCCTGAGTTCGGCCTCCTCTTGGACATGGTGGGAGACAAAGATCTGACAATTTACCAGGAAGGTTATTCCTCAAGATATGCTAAAAAAATTGTAGATTCGGTCTGGTCTCGGGCAAAAAAATTAGGGCTTTCCTGCTTCAAGGATTCGGTTAAGCACTTCATATATGACGATCACATACCTCTGCTGGGTGCTGGAATTCCAGTGATCGATCTGATTGACTTTGATTATCCATACTGGCATACCAACGCTGACACCCCGGACAAATGCAGTGCGGAAAGCCTTCAAAAAGTTGGAGATCTGCTTTACGACCTCCTTTATCACTGAAGTTTATTCTCCATTTATAACTTAAATCCAATTGGATGGTCAATCGGCGAAGCTGAGGAATCATGCCAATAACATTCGTTTCAAAACTATTTTCTTATGAGATTTCTTAACTTTACTCCCCAGGAGACCAAAGCTTTAATTTTTCTTCTGGCGGCTTTATTGGTGGGAAGCGGGATAAGTTTGTATAAAAGAACTCATCCCCAATTCGCTCCAGAGCTGATATTGGAAGAAAAGGAAACCGATCCACAGAAGAAAGTTGAGTCTCCTTTAGACCACGCAGAGAGAAGGAAAAAAATAAACTTAAATCAAGCCACTTCAGCTGAGCTTGAGGTTCTTCCTGATCTGGGGCCAATTTTAAGCCGACGAATTGTGGAATACCGAGAGGCTAACGGACCTTTCCACCGCATAGAAGAACTTTTGCAGGTGCCCGGAATCGGTGAGAAGACCTTCCAACGAATCAGAGATTACGTGAGGGTTGAGTAAACACGGTAAGGAAACAAAGGATGAGAATAATATCCGGTCAACATAAAGGTCGGCGACTTTCCAGAGGGGGAAAAACGAAGATAAGACCGACGTCTGACAGGGTGAAGGGATCCATTTTCAACGTGTTACGGGACGATGTAAGAGGGAAAAATATCTTGGATCTATTTGCAGGATCCGGCGGCTTGGGCTTGGAGGCTTTGTCCCGGGGAGCCAAATCCGTCACCTTCGTGGACGCCTCCTTTCAATGTATAAAACTTATAGAGAAAAATCTTGAGAGCTTAAGTTTTAAAAGTAAATCGACCCTGCTTCGTCTGGATGGACTGAAGGCTTTAAAAAGATTGAAGCAAAATTTCCAGATAATCCTTGCCGACCCCCCTTATCTCAAGGGATTTGTTCAACGAATAGTCGATTTGATTGCCCAATCAGAGATCTTAGAAAAAAACGGCATCCTGATTCTGGAACATCATAAAAAGGAAATATATTCCTTCTCCGAGGAGAAGCTCCTTTTACTAAAACAGAAAAAGTTTGGAGATACGGTGATATCGTTTTTCCTCAAAAGATAACGAAGCAAATGAAAATCATGGATAAAAGTTTTAGCCAAGGAGATCGTATGAAGGTCGCTGTATATCCGGGAAGTTTCGATCCCATAACCAATGGTCATCTGGATCTGATCCAGCGGGGGCTTATGCTTTTCGATCGATTGGTGGTTGCCATTGCGGACAATCCCAACAAAAAACCTCTTTTCTCTGGTCAAGAGAGGAAAGAGATGGTGGAGGCAACGGTGAAGGATCAAAACCGAGTAGAGGTCTTACTTTTTTCTGGACTTCTGGCAGATTTGGTCAACAAACGCAAAGCCTGTGCCATCATTCGGGGGGTGAGAGCGGTCTCAGATTTTGAGTTTGAGTTCCAGATGGCTTTGATGAACCGAAGGCTGGCTCCACATACGGAGACGGTCTTTTTGATGCCATCGGAAAAATACACTTATCTCAGCTCCAATTTGATCAAGGATATCGCTCGATTCAATGGTGATATAACATCTTTTGTTCCTGAGATGGTGAAAAAAAGGCTAAAACAGAGATTTGGGTTCTCCTAAGAGAAAAAAAGAGATTTACTTAAGTTCCCCAACAAAAATAAATTTTTATCCGTTAATTTTTAACTTAAGAAGTTTATTTCTTTAGCTTTTCATGCAATGCTTTTTCTGCTCGTTTTGCATCTTTCTCTCGGATGATGCAGGAGATGGCATTGGTGGAACTACAAACCGCCTCCACGTTGACCTTAGCCTCAGAAAGCGCAGAGAACACCTTAGCTCCTATGCCAGGCGTTTTGGAAAGGCCTGAGTGGGTAACAGAGATAACAGCTATATTGTGATCCACCAATAGATCCTTCGCTTCTATCTCCTCCTTTATCTTTTTCAACTTAAGGATGGCTGGGTTCAGGTGATCTTTGGTTACCACCAGGGTTATGTCCTGTCCCTCTTCAAGTCCTGCCGCAGAAGAAACCAACTCTACGTTGATATCATAAGACCACAATGCTCCAAAAACCTGGGCCCCTATCCCAGGACGATTCGGCGCAGATTTCAAGGTGATCTTGGCCACATCGGTTCTGCTGGTTACCCCAAATTGTGGCATAAAATTTTTCTCCTTTTCAGCAAGGCTGATCCGCTTAGCCTTCTGAGAAGTAAGTAAATCTGTTTTTTTAAAAAGTCAAACCTTTTCTCATCAGTTCTTCAAGCTCTTTTTCGTCTTAGTTGTGAGTATCCTTAAGTAGGAGAAAAAATCTTAAGGGTTAAGGTTAGCGTCAAAAAAACCTCACTCCTCATTTGATTTACTCAAATGAGATTAGGATGAAAAACTGACCTGTTAAAAATGGAGAGCGGGAAATAAGGGGACGGGTAGAAAAGCGAAGTTCCTGTTGCCACGAATATCCACAACAATGCTTGTAAAACCATCTAATAATAACTTTCTGAAAGACCTATTTTTCTAACTCGCCACCTCTTGAACCTCAGATACAGAAAGAAACCTTTATAGGCTTTGAAAAAGAAAATTTTTGGGCGAAGGAGGAAAAAAGAATTTGCCAAGGTGATAACTACCGGATGAACATATCCGATAACAGATTTACTTGAATCCCTTTACCAAAACCAGCATCTCTCGCACTGCCTTCTCAAACCCCACCAGAACGGCACGGGCGACGATGGCATGCCCGATGGAGAATTCATGTACATGAGGAATTTGAGCCAGATTCACGATATTTCGGTAATTCAGTCCATGTCCCATGTTTATGCCCAGACCAAGCTGGTGAGCTAAGTTGGCCATCTTTTCCAATCTCTTTAGCTGAGTGGTCTGATCTGAGGCGTTTCGGGCTGAAGCATAGCTGTCTGTGTTGATCTCCACATAGTGGGGACCGAGTTTGGCTGATGATTTTACACTCTCCTCATCGGGATTTATAAACAAGCTAACCTCAATTCCGTTCGACTTCAGCTTATCGATGGTCTGCTTTAGCTGTTTGAAATTTCCCTGCACATCCAGACCCCCCTCGGTGGTCAGCTCACCTTCCCTTTCCGGAACCAGGGTGACCATATCTGGTCTGACCTGCAAAGCTATCCTCATCATCTCGTCGCGGGCCGCCATCTCTAAGTTTAGAGAGCCTTTTGTAACCTCCCTTAATATCCTTAAGTCCCGCTCCTGAACATGCCTTCTATCTCCCCTGAGATGAACGGTTATCCCGTCTGCGCCCGCCATCTCAGCGGTTACCGCCGCTGCCACCGGATCAGGCTCTTTTGCCTTTCGAGCCTGCCTTAGGGTGGCTACATGGTCAACATTTATGCTTAGCTTGGGCATAATAAAGCTCCTCCCGTTAAGTTATCGAAAACCATCTACTCAAATTGATCTATCGATCCAGCGCACGATTCGCCACAGGTTGTCTTCCGTAGACCGTCTAAACAAAAACTCGGCAAAGCCGGTCGCTTCAAGGTGTTGATAATCATAGTCTCCATCGGTATCCCTCAAGGATAGATGAAAAGTTACGTTTCGCCTTTTCCATATCTCCTCTGCCACACTATCCGGAGCCACGGTCACCTTCCAGGTATCCAGCCGAATGTCATCAAATACCCGAAAGAGCGCTTTGGTGCGATATATATCTCCACCCCTTCCATCCCGAGGAACCTCCACCTCTACCTCCCTTTGTTCAATCTCATCCTGATCTCTGTAGATGAAGATGAACTCGTGATCCAGACAATTCTCGTAAACGATGCTATCCCTATTCTCATAGGCATATTTAAAATTATATAGCACGCTATCTGGATCCACCTGAGGAGCGACGGGTTTGAGAGCGCTCGGTCCGATCACCGAGGGTGAGAAGGGATTAAAACAGCTCTCCCCCGATGCGCAAAGACACAGGATGATAACTAAAAGATGAGCTGTTTTGAATGGTCTGAATGGATCCCGCATAGAAGCGAACCTTTGAGCCTATTGTCTGAATCTGGCTTTGAAATCAGCCCAATCATCCTCCCCGGTCACAGCTGGAATGTCGGTCCATAAATATATGCTCCACCAGTTCAAGGAAGTTTGTATCATCTTAAAGGTAGCTGTTCCCTTAGCCCAGGTGGTCTCAGGAGGGGTAACTTTAGAATCGAGAATGAGCAATTCATAATCCCTGGAAAGAACCGCCAGAGTATCACCCAGATCATCTGGAACAGGTGGGGTCAAGTGAAAAGATAACAGATAACTTAAAGAGTCGGGATTCTGGCGGGAAGTATTAAATATGCTGGTGGTGACACTTATCTCCACCGAGCGGTCCCAATCTTCAAAAAGATCTGTCCGACCTTGATTGACCGCATCGATGGAGTCCTCTGGGGCGGAGAACCTAAACGAGTCATAAAGACATTGAATGAAATTGCCGATCACCTTCTCATTATAAGCATTAAGCAAATTCTGAATCACTATCTCCGGAAGCGCCGGAGTCTCCCAGGTGCCCTCGCTGAATTTGGGTGGGGGGGAACTTCTGGTCTTAAAAGGATTCTTGCAGTCAAGAATACAAAAACAACCCAAAAGAAGAACGAAAAAAAGATAAATCAGGCGGAGACGAACACGAAACTTCCTTTTCATCATTTCCCTGAATCAGAAAATCCGGCTGACCGAAACTGTGGCATAATCGGAGGTCTCCTTCCAACCTGCTCTGCTTTGCTGCTCTCGATGAGCTCCGGTCAAGCTTATATAGTTACGATCATCAACAAAATATCTGCAGGACAAAGAGATCATATTTTGGGAAAATATATCCCGCAAGGCCCGACCCTTTTGCAAAGTCACCAGGTCGGTGAAATGATCCCATGATTTTCTTCTTTCAAAGGTATACTCTGGAGAAAAGACCCATCTTCCTTTTAGCTCATACTTCATTGATAGGCTAAAGGTGTGAGTTCTTCGTTCCCAGCTCGGCTTCTGTACCCACTGATCTCTCCAGATGAGCTGACCATAATCCTCATACCGATAAACGTAACCAAAGGACAAATTCACTCGAGGCAAGATGTGATAATTTATCTTGGTATTGGAGCTGGCCCGGCGAAAAAGCCTGTTTTTTGTGCTTTCCTTTGATTTCTCATAATCATAATAGATATAATTACTTTGAATGTCATAAACTTGTTGAAGACTCAAATTAGGATGCGGTCGCCAGACCAATACGGGTGAGAAAAGATAGGTCTGGTTGTGGTTATTATTGGCGGAAAGTCGATTGGAGATGTAAATCTGATGAAAATTCCTGAAACCACCCTCCAGGCGCAAGCTAAAAAGCTGGCTAAACCGATGCACATACTCTCCCCAGGCAAAAACGGTTAAGATT
>JAOZNS010000293.1 GCA_029933635.1 Candidatus Zixiibacteriota bacterium
GCGGTTTTTTTCAAGTAGGCTTTATGAGAAGCTTAATACCAAAAGATCAAGAGAGGAGGTCCCAATATGAAGAAGGTTTATATTAATGCAATCATATTATCGTTGAGCATACTGATCTTTCTTTTCTTATCCTTTTTTGATGCTTCCGCAAGATCGAAGAAAAAAGCAACGGAGAAAGAAGACGCCGAATCGATTTATGATCAGAAAAAAACTTTGCCCAATGCTCAACAGAGGGTTCATCGTGTGCCAGATGTGCGGGTATGCATGACCAACTGGGGACTTTTAGGTAGTCAAATGAGATATTTGAATGAATCTATGGGCGGATGTTTCAATCCCAATCCGGGAGAGGAGCTGCCAGCTCCATCCTTTGAGTATCCCCCAGGATCAGGACTTGAGTACTTATTTCAGGGCTCAATATGGATAGGTGCAAAAATAGATGATGCCATTTATACCTCAGTCGGCTGCGACGGCTGGTTCTGGATTTATGAATTATGGCCTGATCCAGGTTATCCAGGTGCAATACGAGAAAGAAGCACCCGAGGAGATGTGGTCTGCTATTCCCCGGATGCAATATCCGAACAGGATATAATTGCGGTTTACACCGATACGTCGGCGGACATACCTCTTTCTCCTGATTGTTGCGACGAATGGGACGAGCGAAAACACTTCCCTCTGGGCATAATAGTGACTCAAAAAAGTTATTCCTGGGATACAGAAGGGTGGGACAAATTTATCATCGCCGAGTATATCTTGAAGAATATTGGGGTCAATCTTTTGTCGGACATCTACGTTGGTTTCTTTGTGGATGGAGATGCCATGCATATTGATGAGGATCAATTCGGACCATTTGGCCCCCAAGATGACATAACCGGATTTTTGCAGGTGTATGAGGAAGATACAGTAAACATTGCTTGGATAGCAGATAATGATGGTCATGGAATAGCAGGCGAACTGCTTTGGACTGAGAAAAGTCCTCGGAGCGTCCTCGGGGTAAAAGTTCTGCATACGCCCAGCCCGGATATGCAAATCTCTTACAACTGGTGGGTCTCTAATAGTAGCGGATATCCAAAAGATTGGGGACCCTGGAAGGCATCTAACCAAGATGTGTGGGAAGCCATGAATCCATATGGATCTGGAAATCTTTTTCCTGATGGTGTGCTGGGCACCCCGGGTGGCGATGTCTCCAAATATTTCATAATGTCTAATGGCGAAATCGATTACGATCAGATTTTTTCTTGCGCATGGCCAGATGAACATCCTGATGAAGGGTGGCTTCCTCCCAGCCCGGAGTGTCCTGATATTGCCAATGGATATGATATTCGTTTTCTTCTCTCTTTTGGACCATTTGACCAGCTTGATCCTGGAGATAGTTTGACCTTTGCAGTTGCCTATGTTATCGGTGAGACTTTACACGTTGATCCACTGAATCTGGTTAACGATCCGAATATGAGCGATCCATTGGCCTATTATGAGAACCTGTATTTCGGTGATCTGGTCAACAACGCCCTGACGGCGGAAAGCTTATATTACGATATTTTATTCAATTATCCTCCCGATTCATTTGCTTTGCTCTCCCCACCTAACAAGGCTTTTACACCACGGGTGGTTCATTTTGACTGGGAGACTGCCACAGATCCTGATCCAGGAGATCAGGTCACTTACGACCTTTACGTGAGCAAATCATACCACGATTTTCTGGATTCCGCCACAATCTACAGCAATTTGGTCGTAAGCGAACATTTTAAGAAGTTAGATTATGGGACTTACTACTGGAGGGTGAAAGCCAGGGACAATCATGGAGCGGAGAGGTGGTCTAACCAGATGGGATATTTTATGGTAACAGGGGTTCAACCCCTTCCTGTAGGAGATTTAAACAGGGATGGTTTCACCGATGTTGGGGACGTAGTCTTCGCCATAAATTATCTTTATAGATCAGGTTCTGCTCCTGATCCTTTAAAGTCAGGGGATGTGAATTGTGATGATGTGGTGGATATCGGAGATGCGGTCTTTTTGATAAATTATCTGTTCAGAAGTGGACCCTCCCCAGAATGTCCATAATAACAAGAGAAAAGCAAAAATAATTTGGCATACTGAAAAGATCTACAGCTTTTGTAAATAATGTTATCATCCCCAAGTTGTCTAATAAGTTTGTGAAGATGATAACATTTATCTAACTCTGTTTCTTCATCGTAGACTCACTTTCCTATCCTTTTCTCCAGCCAGCCATACCTTCTCAGAATAAGGCGCAGAATATTCAGTCTAATCATAAAAGAGGAAAATATCTTCCCGAAGCGCGTGGGTTTGTATGTGATATTCAGCTTGAAAAAGATATTTTTTGCTTGACTTAATTAAGGCATCATGATAAATTGATGAAAACTGAAGGGGTAGATGAAGTCGGGTGGAGGTTTTGAAACGCAAAAATGTTATGAGTCTACGAACCGTCGAGGACCTGCCTAACAAATCTGAAGCGGAAGAAGCTTCAACCTTGAATGCTCTCTTGTCCCTACAGTCTGGAGAGAATCAGTTGAGATGCAACCTCTGGAGGCTGATCGCCCCTGAAAGCTTTTAGGGAAGATGATGAAAAAGGCACAGCATCTGTTTGCCCAATCAAAAATTGCTCTTTCCCTTTTGGTGTTTTTTTTCTTTCTTTTCTTTTTATTTATTCCAATTGCACCCAGAGCAGAACAGACACAAAAGCCTGAAGTCCAGATACCCTCAGAAGCTCCTCCAGCTCCTCCAACCAACGTGAAGGCCAAGGATATCCCCAACGACAAAGGTGGTGCCATCAGCATAACTTGGG
>JAOZNS010000294.1:0-585 GCA_029933635.1 Candidatus Zixiibacteriota bacterium
TTCCATATGTGTGGCGTTGTTTTGCCAAGTTACTGAAATACTATAGCCTAAGGATTAACTACCTCTGTTTAGGCCCTCACGTCCCAGAACATTAAAGAAGAATCTTTAAAAATCCCTGAAATTAAACATTGACAAATACGGAAAACATACTATTTTAAAAAAAGAGAGAATTCCTCTGGTTCGAAGAGAAGCATCCTTCCGGAAGGAAGAGGCGAAAGAAATGTATCCAATCAAGATGAACATGAAAGTGATCTTAAAGTCCTTTGATAGTTACTTATAGCTTGGTTTTGCCTTCCCAGTGAAAAACAGATGGTTTTGTTAGATGATTCAGATCCCAAGGAGTCTCAAATGTGCAAAAAGTTTTCCGGTTTGGTTTATCTGGCCATGCTTTTGTTCTTTATGAGCCCCAACTTAACTTTAGCGGATGATCCGGGGAATCCAGATACCTGTCGGGTGGAGTGCCTGGATGTCACCTTACCTGAACAACAGGTGGTAATTGAGGTGAGCATTTATAATGATGAGGATCTGGGAGGATTGGTTGTCCCCTTGGTATTTGGCTCTCCTCCGCAGGATGTGGTTTGCGAT
>JAOZNS010000294.1:595-2772 GCA_029933635.1 Candidatus Zixiibacteriota bacterium
AGGGACAAGAATAGAATATGCTGAATATCTGGGTGTAAGTATAGATACACTCAACTATAAATTGGTCTTTTATGCGGTTTTTATAGACTCCGACTTAACCGCGGGAGATGGAGTGGTGGCTAATCTATACTTTACCACAGGACCTGAATGGGATTCCACTTTGTGCGTGTGGATTGATAGCACCTTCTATCCACCCACCACCGTTTTGGAATTTTCTCCTCGTGCCAGCGGTCAGGCACTCTATCCGGAATTTAAAAAGGGCTGTCTGGGATCAGGTTGCGCTCCAGTACCTGAGCTTGTAAGTCCTGCAAATCAGGCTAATTTGTGCTCGCCGGATACTTTTGATTTTGTCTGGTCAAAATCGGGGGAGGATCTTGTTTACACGCTCGAATATGACTCAGACCCCGGTTTCCCCAGCCCGATCTTGGTAGAAGATCTGGTGGATACTACATACACTGTCGCCCTATCCCGAGGAACCTACTTTTGGCATGTGAAGACAACCAACCTCTGCGGTAAGGAGAGCCCCTACCAGGATCAACCATTCAGCTTCTATATCTTCATAAGTGGCGACGCAACCAATGATGGAGTGGTGGAATTGGCAGACGTAGTCTACATCATAAATTATCTCTATAGAGAAGGCGATGAGCCAGATCCTCCGGGAAGCGGAGATGCCTCGTGCGATGGAGAAATTGATTTAGGCGACTTAATCCATCTGATCAATTACATTTACAAGGACGGACCTGCCCCCTGTTGTCCTTAGGATAAAAGAAAATCAAGATAGCTTCAAGGCAGAAATCCCGCCAAAAGCGGGACTTCTGCCTTTTTTGTTTTCTGCGGCAACCATCGCCTCATAAAATATTCTTTCTTTTAAAAACCGAATCTTGTATTATTAATTAAAGGGAAAAATAAGCTGACGTGATCTGTTACAGTAGGTCAAGCATGGTCGAAGACCTACTTAACAAAATGATGTTAACCCGTCCTGAAGGACATGGTTAACCTACAGGAGTTTTGAGATAGAAAGTTGATCAAAAAAGCACATGGAAGCGGATATGTCCAGCCATCTCAAAGAAGCACTGCTTTACCATACGCTCTCTGACGGCAGGGTAAGATGCAACGTCTGTCAGCGAAGGTGTAAGATCAAACCAGAAGAGTTAGGATATTGTTTTACCAGATTAAACAAAAAGAGAAAGCTTTACTCTCTTATTTATTCCAAAGTTTCCTGCTCCATGATTTCTCCCATTGAGAAAAAGCCTCTTTTTCATTTCTATCCCGGAAGTTCGTGGTTCTCCCTGGGAACTTTAGGATGCAACTTTCGATGCCCCGGTTGTCAGAATTGGGACATCGCTCATGCGAGAACAGATTTAGATAAGTATGAGGCAGAACACATTACCCCAGAGGAATCGATTAACTTAACCAAAAGAAATAATTGTAAGGGAATTTCGTGGACTTATAACGAGCCTACTATCTGGTTTGAGTTCACTCTGGATAGCGCAAAATTAGCTAAAGAGAATGGTCTTTTGACCCATTATGTGACCAACGGTTTCACCACTCCCCAGGCTTTGGATCTGATCGGTCCTTATCTGGATGCTTTCCGAGTGGATGTAAAAGGATTTTCTGATGAGTTTTATAAAAAGATGTGTCACGTGGATGATTTTAAAGGAATTTTGAAAGTGACAAAAAGGGCAAAAGAAAAATGGGGCATGTGGGTGGAAATCATAACCAACATAATTCCCGGATATAATGACGACGAGGCACAGCTGAAAAGAATCGCCTCCTGGATAAAGAATGATTTAGGCGAATTCACACCCTGGCACGTGACCCAGTTTGTTCCCCATTTGGAGCTTTCCCACATTCCAACTACTCCTGTTGCCACACTGGAAAAAGCGAGAGAGATCGGGCAGAATGTGGGCTTGAAATATGTGTATCTGGGCAACGTGTGGGGGCATCCTGCCGAAAACACGCACTGCCACAACTGCGGGAAGCTTTTGATTGAAAGAAAGGGATTTTATCTTTCGCAAAATCATATCAAAGATTTGCTGTGTCGAATTAAAAGCCAAGTCATAAAACTTTACACAGGTCTCAATCGTAAAGCTACTATCTAAACTGGGAATATTAACACCTCGAATATAATCGATATCATTATTATCGGTTGAGGATATCTCCACAATGTAAGTATG
>JAOZNS010000079.1 GCA_029933635.1 Candidatus Zixiibacteriota bacterium
CCCAACTGGATACAATGTACCTGTAAAGCACAGGATAAGATCAAATTCTGGTTGACAAAGGGTGGTTTTGATTGTATTTTGGTGATAGACATAATTCAATTATTATATTGTAGACAAGTGTGGATACACCGACGGACAGTGTAGTTCCTCTTGGGCCCCTTAAACAACAAAGGTAGAAAGATATTTAAACTTCTAAGAATTTGGATACTTCCACAATAATTCATTAACCAGAAAGGAGGAGAAATATCATGAAACGGAATGTTTCAATGATAGTTGCTCTAATGGTTGCACTTTTGGCGCTGGCTCCGGTTGTCACAGCCGCCGTTCCCAACCTGATGCAATACCAGGGGCATTTGACTGATGATTCGGGAGCACCCCTGGATACGATCATCGATATGACATTTACTATCTATGATGATTCCGCAGGGGGAACCGTTTGGTGGAACGAGACTCAGCCATCTGTGGTCGTAACCAATGGTTTGTTCAACGTTCTTTTGGGTTCTGTAAACCCGATTTCAGACAGCATATTTGTTGACACCCCGAGATGGCTGGGGATTACGATCGGTTCTGATCCGGAGATCAGTCCTCGCACCAGGCTGGTTACGGTGCCGTATGCCTACCGCGTCTCCACGGTGGATGGCGCCTCCGGTGGAGATATCTACGGTGGAGTTCAGATTCATAGCCCCCTTTTGGTCGGGGATGTGGAGGGTGAACCGGGATCAATTGAGGTGTCAAACGGATGGATGAGCACGGTTGTTGTTGACGGGGCAGGCGGCACCCTCAGACTGGGTGGAGGGGAGGAGACAACACCAGGAAAGATTGAGGTGACAGACGGAACGGAACCCATCATTATTGCGGACGGGCAGACCGGGCAGATTGGCGTCGGGGCAATAGATGAAGAGGCTCAGTTTCACGTTCAAACCCCTGACCGCCCTCACGCAGGTTCCTTTAAGTCCGGTTTCCCCAGCTCCTCAGCCGAGGTTATACGCTCTGAATTTGTGGCCCCGGGCGAGTATAACGCTGCGGCAATCGTTGGCGTTTCGGTTCCAGCTGATGGGTGGGGTTTTGGCGGACGGTTTCAGGGAGGATGGACGGGTGTAGAGGGAACTGTTTATTCCACCGGAAATTCCTTCTACACCGGAGTCTTTGGCTATGCCTGGGGTGGTTCAGGATACAACCACGGCGTCTATGGCTATGCCAGTGGTTCAGGAATTAACTACGGCGTCTTAGGATCTGTGGATGATACTTCGGCAACGGTCAACTATGGCGTGTTTGGATACACGCATTCCCCGTCATATGGAGATGGATACGCAGTCTATGGATACGCTCCTGACGTCAACTATGCGGGCTTTTTCGTCGGAAACGTCGAAGTTACCGACACCCTTTTCGCAGGTCTCAAATTGTTTAAGATCGATCATCCTCTTGACCCTGAAAACAAATACCTCATTCACGCCTGTGTCGAATCTCCTGACGTGATGAATGTCTATAGCGGCAACGTGACACTTGATGCTAAGGGAGAGGCGACTGTTAAACTTCCCGATTATTTTGAAGCGCTCAACAGAGATTTCCGTTATCAGCTTACCTGCATAGGTGGCTTTGCTCCTGTCTACATTTCACAGGAAATATCTAACAATCAGTTCACAATTGCCGGCGGAGAGCTAGGCATGAAGATTTCTTGGCAGGTTACCGGCATCCGAAAGGACCCGTTCGCCCAAGCAAATAGAATTCAGGTGGAGGTGGATAAGCCTGCCAAGGAGCGGGGCAAGTATCTCCATCCTGAGGCTTTTGGGCTGGGTGAAGAATACGGTATTCATTACGAACTGCATAAGCGCATACAAGAGCAACTGCAGGAAAAGAGCGCTCGAAAGATGGAGCAAAGATAGTCAATGGATGGAATGGATGAGACGGAATGCAGTTGGAAATTGGGTGTAGGTCTGAGATGGCGAAGCCATTTGGCCAAATGCGTGAACAGTAACTCTAAACCAAGAAAGGAGAAAAAATGAAGCGCATCCTTTCATCAACAGTTTTTATCGCCGTTGTCCTTCTCGTGCTTACCTCCGGGGTCGCAATAGAAGTTCCCAAGCTTATGCAGTACCAGGGTCACCTAACCGACGAGCAGGGGGCACCGGTGGACACCATCATCTCCATGACCTTCACCATTTACAATTCCCCCGTAGGTGGAACGATTTGGTGGACTGAAACCCAGGATTCTGTGGTTGTCTCCAATGGTCTGTTCAACGTTCTTTTGGGATCGGTGAACGCCATTTACGATACTGTGTTTGCTGACACTTTGAGATGGCTGGGAATTACGATAGGTGACGACCCGGAGATCAGCCCACGCACCATGCTGGTTACGGTGCCGTATGCCTATAGGGTTTCAACCGTGGATGGCAGCTTCGGAGGAAGAATTGAAGGTGATGTGAACATTTCACACGACCTTACTGTGTGGTATAAGGCGACCATTGGACCCTATCACACCAACACTGGAGACTATGCCTTTGTCGCTGGATATAGTAATACCGCCAGTGGTGACCAGAGCACCGTCAGTGGGGGAGAAAACAACTCAGCCGATTCCGCCTATGCTACAGTGGCTGGAGGAGCTACCAATACGGCCAGCGGAGAAAGAAGCAGCATCGGCGGAGGAGTTGCCAATGTTGCCAGCAACTGGGCGAGCACCATCAGCGGAGGATTTTCGAACACCGCCAGTGGTTACTTTAGCACAATCGGTGGCGGATACCAAAACACCAATGCGGGAGCTTTCTCCGTCATTCCAGGAGGTCGAAGCGTCACCTTAACCGAAACCACCTACGTATCAATGGGTTTTGGAGAGCAGGTTTATGTCAGTGCCCCTTATCGGGTCATATTCTTTGACGGTGGTAACTCGGGCTGCCTCGGCATAAACCGCGATGACCTTGATGGAGGAATATACTATCCCATCCATGTTGGGACCAACACCGAAAACGGTAATGGCGCACATCTAACTCCCGGTGGAGTTTGGCAGAGCGGAAGTAGCCGGAGTTTCAAAGAGAACTTCCAACCCTTGGATCGGCATGAGCTATTGGCGAAGATATCCAACCTCCCCATTGAAGCATGGCAATTTAAAGACTCGGACGAACGCCACATTGGTCCGGTGTCTGAGGATTTCGTGCAGGCTTTCGACGTTGGCCTAATCAAGGGGGACGGCAACCGCGACAATAAATACCTGGCGGCAGGGGATGTTGCTGGCGTGGCGCTTGCAGGCGTAAAAGAACTTATCCAAGAGAATAAGGAATTAAAACAGATCATTAAGGAATTGAGGCAAAGGCTCGTGAGATTGGAGAAGGGGAGACCTGCGAGAGGAGGGAAGTAATCATGAAACAAAATCGAGTAAACACAAAATCGACTCGACCAGATAAAAAGGGAACGATTCTTGCAGTTACTTTTGTTCTGGCTATTTTGTTTTTCTCCCTCGCCTTTGCCAAGCAGATAGATAAGGCCGACAAGGACTCCAAGGGGGAAGTGACTCGGCTCAGTGAGGTTAAAACAGAGGCGGTTCAGGAAAAAATTAAAGAATCGGCCCAAAAGAGACAAGTAAAACCGAAAGCCTCATTCCTCTCCCCCGCGCAGGTATCCACCGGAGAGGATACATCAGCAACAGAGATCAAACCAGCCGAACGGCAAGATACAAAAGGGGTGCTTAGCTCTGCCGTTAAGGACAAGGGGCGGCAGATCAAATGGCAGATACTCGCTTCAGGAGCTGGATGTGGCGATGGTGCCTCGGCTTATCGGATGGAGATGCTGATTGGCTGTGTGTTGTGCGGGACCGTTGGGCAACTTGCAGTGGGTTCGGGCAGTTCGCAATCCTTCGGTCTAAACGGTGGCTTCTGGCAGGAGTTTCTCCAGGGTTATTCTCGCGGCGACGTCAACACAGATGGAGTCGTAGACGTGGGGGACGTGGTTTATTTGATAAATTATCTCTACAGAAATGGTCCGGCCCCTGATCCTTTGTGGGTCGGGGATTGCAATTGCGACGGACTCGTCGACGTAGGAGACGTGGTTTTCCTGATCAACTATCTCTACCGGGACGGGGACCCGCCCATCTGTTAGCTTTGGTTGACCAACTATTCTGCGAGGTGCATGTAATTGATCCTACCTACTGCCAAGTCCTGAGGTTTGGGCTAATGATCTGTTCTGCACGAGGAAAAAACTGCAAGTTTTCAGTGGAATTTGTGCCATGGCAGAAGGTTATTCTATCATCTGAGAAAAGAAGGGGGAAATTTCTCGGGTGAAACAAGAGGTGTCGTCAGGTCGCAACATATTCTCTCTGGGCTGTTTACTTTTGCCCTTTACCTAACGGAAGTGGTCGGCCTCTCTCTTGTTGGGAACATAAAAAATTCTATACGGCTTTTTTGCTCTCTGCATCTCAGGAACCAGTTGTTCACTATTCCCTTGAAGGAACTCCTTTGGACGTTACTCCAAGTCGATCGTGCTCCCCCTTGCACCACTCCGTTTGCAGGCTAACCCTAAGAGTCATTTTGTTGGAATATGCCAAGCCGACCAGTCCCATGGTATATCAATGGAAATTGAAATCAGGCTCTCCTCCAAGATCAAGGTACACCTCGCAATTTATTGGTTTTCAATGATATAAATTTCACCTTAAATCGAGTCCTGAGCCTAATTGAGGAAATCCCCACAGCTCTACCAATAATCTTAAGCGTCTGCCAAAAAATTGACAGACTTTCTTTTTTTATTTTCCTTGCTGATTCTCTCTGATTGCGAAACGTGCGTTACACTTCAGAACTTCTATCATCTGTTGATGGATTTTGCCGTTGGAGGCTAAGATCTCTTTTGAATAGATATCGAATGGTTTCCCCGAAAAGTTGGTAACCTTGCCACCTGCCTCGGTAACCAACAAGCTTCCTGCCGCCATGTCCCAGGGAGAAAGCTTCAGTTCCCAGAATCCGTCAAACCTTCCCATCGCCAGATAACATAAATCTAAAGCGGCTGATCCAGCTCTTCTTATCGCCTGGGCTCTTTTGTAGAAGTTAGCAAAATGATTTAAGTTATCTTCCTGGCTGGTCCTTATATCATACGGGAAGCCGGTTGCCAACAAACTTTGTGACAGCTCAGCTGTTTGGGAAACCCGGATTCTGCGTTTGCTTTTTTCTGTTTCCTTCCCATTGGATAAAAAAGCTCCCTTTCCTTTCTCTGCTGTAAAAAGTTCATCCAAGTTTGGATTGTAGACCACCCCCAGCACGATATTTCTTTCTTTTTCCAATGCAATTGATACACAAAAGATAGGGAAATTGTGTGCATAGTTGGTGGTTCCATCCAATGGATCGATGATCCATTTGTATGCTGAATCCGACTTCTCTGTGCCACTTTCCTCGGTCAGGATGCCGTGATGGGGGAATTTGCTTTTGATCATCTTTATTATTGCCTCCTCGGAGAGCCAATCCACCTCGGTGACCAAGTTCACTTCATTTTTGTATCCGATCTTTTTCACCTTTCCAGCATGCTGAATAAGAATCTCTCCTGCTTTCAAAGCAGCCTGGATGGCAACCTGAGTATAACTTTCCATCCCACCTCCAATATGTAAGACTCTTAAAAGTTAAATTTAATTTATCTTTTCTCTACCGATATAAAGATAGAGGGTTTGGGGTCTAAATCAAGTTATTTTGTGGTCTTGGGAGATTTGTTCTTGCTTTTTGTTTTAAATTTTCTATATTCAAAAGTTGTAAAGATTGCGTAATAGAATTTCAGGTCTGGCAAGCAGAAAAACAGGAGAAGCAAAGAGTCCTTGACCTCATGTGAAGATGTTTGGTGGGATATCCTTTAGAAATTTTGGAGAGGTACCCAAGTGGCCAAAGGGAACAGACTGTAAATCTGTCGGCTTTTGCCTTCGAAGGTTCGAATCCTTCCCTCTCCAGTTTTAATTCAGGTATTGGCTCGTAGTTCATAGTAATTGATCCAACAAGGGTTGATGAAATTTGCGGGAGTAACTCAGCTGGTAGAGTCATCCAACTGGATTGGTCGCGGGTTGTTAACCTGCCAGATGGAGTCACGAATGATAGAAAACGTTCTGCTTTCATCTTCAGTGACGATCACAAAGTATCGCCAGTTGGAGGAGAAGAAGGATCGAGCCGCAATCGCCGATTTTTTAAAGGAGCGCTTTACCGAACGTTACGTCAGACCCTTAGATGGGGACCCTGATATGAAACACGGCTTCTGCACAATGGCTATTTCTTGCTTGATGATAGAAGCTCTGGAATTCTTCCGCCAGGGTTGGTGTGATACGAGAAATAGGAGCAGAGAGGCTTTTTGCTTATTCTTTCAGCGGTGTTTGGAGGAAGAGCTGGAGTTAGGTGTGTTTGCCCGATTGGTGGATGATTTTTACAAAGGGGTCCGATGCGGTATATTGCATCAAGCAGAGACAACTAGAGGATGGCGTATTCTACGGAAAGGACCTCTGTGCAATCCCGGCACAAAGACGATAAATGCGACCAAGTTTCACAGTGAACTTGAGAAAGCCCTGCAGCTTTATTGTGACACGTTGAAACGGTCTGATTGGGATTCTGTGGTGTGGCAGAACCTAAGGAGAAAGATGGAAGCAGTGATAGAGAACTGTAAGCCAGGATGAGGATGACAATGCGAGTTCTATACTTTGCTTATGGTTCTAATATGCTAAGTGAGTGTCTTCGTTCACGGATCACTTCCATGAAAACTGTCGGTCGCGCTTCCTTGAAGGACAGGAAAATGGTGTTCAATAAGTGTAGTAAAGATGGTTCGGGAAAAGCCAATATAATAGAGAGCCCTGGGAGCGTGACGTGGGGAGTTTTATATGAGGTAGATGCGCAAGATTTAGACACGTTGGACAGGATAGAAGGTGGGTATGAACGTGTCGCTGTTCGAGTGCAGAAGCCCAATGGAAATGTAGTTGAAGCTGTGACATATGTATTTGAAGATTTGACGAATGATCTCCGGCCTTACAGATGGTATAAGAAGCTGCTCCTTTCAGGAGCGCGCGAACACAACTTGCCACAAGATTATATTGCTTATCTGGAAGGATTTCCCGTGAAGCCAGACAACGACTCCGAAATGGCAGGCTAACAAGCGCTTGCACCTGACGCCATCTCCGCTGCGCTTCGGCGGCGCAGGTGAGGAGCTAGCCGATGTAGGTGGGGGTTGATAAAGTTTGCGGGAGTAACTCAGCTGGTAGAGTCACAGCCTTCCAAGCTGTTGGTCGCGGGTTCGAGTCCCGTCTCCCGCTTTATTTATAATCCCTACCAATTCATGGGAAAGTAACCTTTTATGTTTTTTGTATATGTGCTGAAAAGTTTGGTTGATGGAAGACTGTATATTGGTCAAACTTCGAACTTAGAAAAGAGGTTAAGTTCTCATAATAAGGGAAAAGTTAGATCTACGAGAAGACGAGTTCCCTTTAAACTGATTCATTTTGAAAAATACTCCTCTCGGGGAGAAGCGATAAGAAGAGAAAGATTTCTTAAGAGCATTAAAAGTAGAGATTTTAAGCGAGAATTGAGGAACCATGGATAGATCCTGTAAGCTTTTTCGGAGCAACTCGTTGGTAGAGTCATCCAGATGGATTGGTCGCGGGTTCGAGTCCCGTCCCTCTCTTTAATTTACTGATTTCCACCATCTAACCTTCCGGCTTTCCAGTTTGTTTCAATTCCCTAAAAACAGATTTGCTCTATGTGGCTTCACACACAAGCCCGATGAATCGGGTAACTACATTGCATTGATGCCATTCATACAGATTTAGATTTAGGATAGAGTAGTAACCTTTTAGAAGAGGAATCGGGTGATAAAATAAAGCAGGGCGGCAACTGCGGCAGAAGCGGGAATGGTTATGATCCAGGCGATTGTAATGTTTTTCACCAGACCCCATCTGACTGCGGAAAGCCTTTGGGAGGAGCCGGATCCCATAATGGCAGTGGAGATGACATGGGTGGTGCTGATAGGTACCCCAAAAAGTGACATCCCGGCGATCACAGCCGCGGCTGAGGTCTCGGCTGAGAATCCATGTACCGGCTGTAATTTAAAGACCTTGCTTCCCATGGTTTTGATCACCTTCCAACCTCCCATGCTGGTGCCCAAACCCATAGCGGTGGCACAGGCGAGCATGACCCAGAGGGGAACCTTAAAGGTGGCAATGGCTCCATAGCTGATCAGGGCCATGGTGATGATTCCCATGGCATTTTGCGCATCATTCATACCATGCGAAAAAGACATCCAAGCGGCAGAGAGTATCTGCAAATGCCTGAAGTGACGGTTCAATTTTCTGGGAGCAGAATCTTTGAAAACCCAGGAGATGATAATAATTAAAAGCATTCCTCCAAGAAAACCAAGGATAGGTGAGACCAGCATGGCTATGGTGATTTTTTTGATACCTTGCAGCACCACAATTTTAAAACCTGCCGCCACCAGACCCGCTCCCAAAAGTCCTCCCACCAAGGAGTGGGATACGCTTACCGGAATTCCGGAGAAGCTGGAGAAAGCGGTCCAGGCACTTGCTCCAATCAAAGCTGTCAGCACCAGTGGCAAATCGACGTATTTAGGATCAATTACCCCTTTCCCAATGGTGGCAGCTACCGCGGTATGGCTTAAAGCTCCGAAAAAATTTAGGGTCCGGGCTAAGATTATAGCATGACGAGGTGAGAGTGCTCTAGTGGAGACGGTGGTGGCTATGGCATTGGCACAATCGTTGAAGCCGTTGAAAAAATCATAGACCAAAGCGGCAACTATTATGGTCAAAAGTAGAATTAAATCGGGCAATTGATTTTTTCCTCCTATTAATTGCTAAAAGATTAAAACACAAAACAAGATTAAAACACAAAACCCATGCTGGTAATTAATATACCGATAGTCTTCCAGCGTGGATGCGCCCTTTTGCTTCTTAACATATATTCTGCGGAAAAACTTATCTTATTCAAAACCTCCACCGAAGGTCCCAAAGAAAGGCGATTCTCCTCGGACCTATCAGATAAGAAGGAATAGAAAATTTCTTCCTTAAGAGCGAATGTTATAAGCTTATGGAGGTTCTTTCCAAGTTTTAGACGATACCGACAGATCAATTCTTCTTTGTCTAGGTTATATTCCAACCGAAGACGGTTGCTTAAGTTGAAATTTGGCAAATTGAATTTTAATGACGGATCCAAATACAAAAGATCGCTGCTTTTCCAACCTTCCTTTTCTTTTTTTGTTTTATAAGCATAGTAACCTCTTATCCGGATAAATTTGTTTATTTTGTAAGATAGGCCGAGGTAACTTTTGAAATAGTAATATTTTGTATCCTGGAATCTGAACTCGGGTTTAAGATCGAAACCAAGTTTTTTACTTAAAGCTATTTCAAAGGAGTGTCTGCTCCAATAGTTTCCACCTGAACCTGCAAAAGCATCCAGTTTTGATGGTAACAGCAGAAAAGCGAGAAAAGCGAAGCGAAGAATCTTATTCATGTGTCTTTCAATCCTCAAAACCCAGGAGTTCTCTTATTTGCAGAAAAGCCCCGAATAGCTTCAAGCATCTGTTCCAATGAAAGGAGAAACCGCCCCTCCCCCCTATGGGGGAAAAAGTGAAGAAGGGTAATCAACATAGATGAAGGCTCATTCATGCTCAAAATAAAAGGCAACCCCCTCTTTGAGCTGGTGAAGGGAGGAGCAAAATCAAGCACTTTTCACCACTATGCTTTCAATCACATCAGCAATGTTTTCGCAATGGTCTGCCGCCGTCTCCAACCGCCCATAGATTTCTTTCCATTTTATGGCCACCCGCCAATCGGGCTCCTCATCTAAAAGTTGCCCTATCATCTGCTGAGAGATCTCGTCCGCCTCGTTTTCCAGACGATTTATCTCGATGCAGAAAGGTAAAAGGTCATCGAAGTGCTCTAAATCGGAGATCGCCTTCTCAATTTGGACCACCCCTTGATAGATGATGTTAACCAGACGGATACATTCTGGAGTGGGCTTAGGAATCTTGAAATTGTAAAGTCGGCTGGCTATGCCTTCGATCGCATCCAGAACATCGTCAAGTTCAGAAGCCAAAATATGTATATCTTCCCTGTCTATAGGAGTGATGAAGGTCTTATCCAATTTATCCATGATCTCATGGATGATGGTGTCGCCCTGATGTTCTATCTTTTTTATGCTTCGGACCTTCTCCTCCACGTCGGTATAATCCTCCACCAAATCCTTCAAAGCCTTCGCGCCCACCAAAAGGTTTTTGGCCGAGGCTTTCAACATATCAAAAAATTTCTCCTCCTTGGGGGTAAGGCGGGGCAACTTAAGAACCATTTTCTCCTCCAGGATTAAACCTACATATTCTTTTGATCTCCCGCCGACGAAAGAAATTGATCGGCGGAATATTGTAGTCAATTATAAAGAAAAGTCAAGACATTTTTTGCTGGTCTTTTAGAAACTTCTTTTTTTCCTTGCCTTTTATCCGCCCGCTTAAGGCCCCATGTATTTCATTTGAATAAAAGGAGCTTTCGGAAATGGAAAGGAGCGGGGTGAGATTTTATTGATGCTAACATCATTAAACCCTTAAGATTTTTCTGCCCTGATTTTTTTTGACAACTATGTATGGCCTATGCCAACGAAGTCCCCCCCTTCAGAGGATATAAGTTTTTGTCGATAAAATCTATGATAGATCCTTAA
>JAOZNS010000080.1 GCA_029933635.1 Candidatus Zixiibacteriota bacterium
TTTTTTTTCTCCTGGGTGGACCTCCAGATTAAAGCCCGGTTTTTGTATTGGGACCGGGCAGCCGCCCGGTCCCAATTCTCCTGGGGCAAGATCATGGTGGTTCATCTTTTGAGATCCGATATACATAAAAACAGGGGCATTCTCAAATAATGTGAAGAATTTTTTCAGGTGGTTGATAGGAGAAGGGAGAAATGAGAAGTGTCTTTGTCTTCAAGATTCAAATCAAAAGGGGTAAATCTTTAAGTTATCCTTTCAGGTGAAGATAGTTTTAAAAGCCTGTATCGGATGGTTTCGGACAGGGGCGAATCTTCAGAAGATTAGCCCTTTTGATCTGGTCATTGACTCAAATGAGGTGGAGCTAAAGCTTCACCCTACACCAGCCACGCCAGAACGATATAGATTACCTCCGGGACATTTTCATTAAACACGAAAGAGTCCATAAACTCAGGCGGGCTTTTAATCCCATCTTTTGAATTTATCCAAAAGATAAGGTTTGAGCCTTTCAAACTCCTGGGCCTCTCGTTCAATGACCTCTTCTGCTTCTTGGGACTCCAGGTCTGCTACTTGTTGACAAAAGGCTCCCACCTTGCCAAAATAGAGGGGGGCGATTATATCCACCAGTCTCCTCCTGTTTCGGCTCCAGGTTTGGTAGATGAAGGCAAAATCATAAACGATCTTTGCCCATAGCTGGTCAGGAAAGTCAAAATTGCCCTTCTGTTCCAAACCTTTCACTTTACTTTTTAGCTCTGAGAAGTTTTCGTGCAGAAGCACCTGTTGATACAAAGGTTCGAAATGATAGAACCCCTCCACAAACTCAGCTTTAAGCTTGTTCAAACTGACCGGAACCGATTCCAATTTAGGAGACCGGGAGATCTTTCCTATTATCTTTACCTTCTGGCTTTTATGTATGCTCATCCAGTTTTTCTCATATTTTCCCATCAAGAAAAAAAGCGTCGATACCACCTGGCCGGACATCGGAGCTAAATCGATGGATGGGTCTTTGGCTTGGTGGATCTTCGTTCCCAGATCAGCCTGGACAACCGAGTAACCCTCGTTTATGGCAGAGACGGTCATCCAGATGTCTATCCCAAATCGGGCTACATCGGTTTGCCACACATCCTGTTCAGCATAAAAGGCAGCCAGCTCGCCGGAGAAGCCAAAATCACCTCCAATGGGCTGGCGTATCTGCTTTCCAAAAAGAGCTCGAGTCATAGGGTAAACTATGTGGTTGGTGATGGACCCATCATATTTATGCCTCAGATACAAAGGCGCCACAAATGCCGACTCCTTCTCCAGGATGGGCGAGGCCAGAAGCTTTATCCATTCGGGACTGACGCTTTTCAAATCGGAGTCCACCACCACACAGCAATCCACTTTAAGCAGTTTAGCCGCTTCAAATATGGCTCTAAAAGAGGTCCCTTTGCCAGGCATTCCCCGATAGATCGCCACCATCCGATTGATGCCGTTCGGCAGGGGGGCTTGGTTGGCTTTCTCTCTGGTGTCGTCCAACGATCCCCCATCGGATATTATGATCGCCGATTTTTTTTGCCCAAAATATTCCTTGAGTCCTAATCCGCATGTGGAAACCACATCCTCTATGGTATCCTCACTGTTAAAACTGGGAATCCCTACCAGGATATCCACCTCCCCCAACTTTTTTATCCATTCGGAGAGATTATCTCTCAAGGCGGTTTCAAATTTTCTGAATACCTTCATAAAAAGCTCCCTTCCCGAATTTGCCAGTTTTTAAATTTTTTGGGAAAGCTATTATCTTTCCGCTCAATTGTCAAGCTTAATATATCTTTGTGTCTTCATCGCAATATAATAAGGTCATTAGTTTGCAAATAAGAAATGTCAGGTTATAATCGCCTTCTGTAAAGGGGGTGGTGAGTTTTGTTTAGCCTGACAATGAAAGAGGAGCAAAGATATAAAGTGATCTCAGAAGTGAATGAAGGTCATCTTAAGATTAAAGAGGCTACCGGGATTTTAGGGTTGAAGTCATCGGGTGGTATATCGGATAAAGGAGCGGGTGGAGAGAGAAAGAGGCTGGATGAGTAATCCATAGGAGCAAAGGCAAGTAGAGACCGCATGAGGAAGTTTTTAAATCAGGAGGAAAGAATTTCTTTTGTTTTCATAGATAGAGGAGCTATATTTTATGATAAAGCTGTAAATATCCACGAATCATGAGCAAGAACCAATTAATATCAAAGCTGGTTGAAAGTCTTGGAGAAAGATTTTCAACCTCCTTGGGTATTGATCTTCTTGAAGCCCGCTCAGGAGAGGTTTTCAAATGGTTTTTTGCCTCCATCCTGTTTGGAGCAAGGATATCAGAAAGTATCGTGGTCCGGACATACAGACGGTTCGAAAAGGAAGGTCTTTTATCTTGCAAGAAAATTTTAGACGCCGGATGGGATGGTCTGGTGAAGATATTAGATGAAGGAGGATATGTTCGATATGACTTCAAAACCGCCACCAAGCTCTTAGAGATAACCAGGTCATTAAATAAGCGGTACAAAGGCGACTTAAACCGGCTTTACCGGGAAGCGAAGGATCCCCTCGATCTGGAAACAAGATTAAAAGATCTGGGCAAGGGAATTGGAGATGTAACCGTAAACATCTTTCTACGGGAGTTGCGAGGAATATGGGAAAAAGCTGATCCATATCCGGGTAAGCTGGTAATCCTGGCGGCAAAAAACTTAAGGCTCTCCGCTGGAAGATCCAAAAAAGAGGTTTTAAATGAGTTAAAAATAGGGTGGCAAAAAAATCGATTGAAGGGAAGAACTTTTATCGATTTTGAGACTGCTCTTTTGAGGTTGGGGAAGGATTTTTGTCGAAAAAAAAGATGCGCCGATTGCGTGGTGAAAAATTTCTGCAAAAAAACAAAGCGGGTTGGATAAATACAGAGCCTATGGTAGGGATTTGATTTATCGAACCCGATTCTGCTGAAATGAAAGAGTATCCCCGTTATATAACACCAGGCTTTCCTCCTTTTGATCCCGTTCAACTGGCAAAGGTGACAGAGGAAATCGTTGGTCAAGGATCATCCCGCAAATATACTGCGTTCTACAAGGTGGGGGTGTATGGCGGTATTTCTACGGGCTACACTGTGGGATGCTGTTTAAGATGTATCTTTTGCTGGGTGGAATGGTCCCGGGATTTTCCCGAATCACACGGAAGATTTTTTACACCCAAACAGGTTTTCCAAAATCTCGTTTTCTGGGCTAAAAAGAAGAAGGTTCCACGATTAAGGATCTCAGGCGGAGAGCCCACCCTTTGCAAAGATCATCTGCTTCAGGTGCTTGAATTGGTCAACTCCACCAATTATCTTTTTATACTGGAGACCAATGGAGTGCTTTTGGGTCACGATCCGGATTATGCAAAACGGTTGGATCGGTTCAGCCAGAACCTGCATGTTAGGGTCTCTTTGAAGGCTGGGACTTCAGAAGGTTTTCAGAGGCGGACTGGAGCGGTGGGAAAATTCTATGAGTTGCCATTCTTAGCCATCAAAAATTTGAAACAAACCAGCTTGGAATATCATGTCGCCTGCATGAGCGATCCCCGGGTGATGCCCGAAAAGGAAAGAGCACTCATGTTACAGAAATTAAAGGAGGTAGGTTATCGTGGTTACCTGGAGGAGGAATATTGCGATCCATATCCTACCTGTATGGTCCGCTTAGAAAAAGCTGATCAGGATATCTTCAATCGATAAGTCCAATCTTGCGGAGGTGATTTGGATGAAGATTTTAGCGATCTCAGACTGGCATGGGAAGGAGGAGGTCCTGCCCCAACTTGCTTCAGCAGTCAAAGGTCTCCCTTTGGATCTGATCGTATTCACCGGCGATATACTAAAGTGGAAAGCCAAATGCTCAGAATGGGCAGAGGCAAAAAAGGAAGAAAGAGATCCACAAAGGGACCTGCCGGAGATCAAAGAGGAAATCAAGAAGAACGTCCAGCTTTATGTTACTTTCTATGAGACCGTAAAAAACTTTAGTCTACCATTTCTCGCCATTCCGGGAAATGTGGATTCGCCCCTGTCTCAATATATCAAAATCGGATGGGAACAGATGAAGAAAAACCCTAATTTGCATATGATCCATTCTAATTTCTTCAGGGTGGGTGAATTCGTTTTAGCCGGCTTCGGAGGTGAGATAACCGAAAAAGATAAAGAGGATTTCTTTGTGTTACGATTTCCTCGCTGGGAAGTAGAGTTCGGTCTGAGCTTGGTCTCCGGTCTTTCGCATGAAAAGATTCTTTTGGTTCATACTCCGCCTGTTGGTGCTTTAGATACAGATGAAGGTAAACATAAAGGGAGCAGAGTGATAAACGATCTTATTCAGAGATTCCAACCCGCATGGGTATTTTGTGGACATGCTCACAAGGCCCGAGGAGATGAGGGCTCAGGCGAGTGCGTGGTGGTAAATCCAGGTGCGTTGAAGAACGGATTCTATGCTTTAGTTGATACCGAGAAGAAAAAAGTGGAGCTTAAAACTCTCTGATTGCCACATCGATTGATCTGTTAGTTACCTTCCTCTTTGAAGATATCGTTTCACCCGATTTCCCCCTTTTGATGAGGATTTAAGGGATCTCACCGCTTTGATTATATAGGTATTTTGATTGACAGTGAAGTCTTAAGCTGTTATTATTGAAAGGGTATTTGAAAAAGTGAAGCAAGGTGGTCGGGCAAGCTGCTGGACCTACGAAGAATCAATACTTACAGCCCTGTCCATGGATCCTGCGTACAAAAGAGGTTTTTTCAGCGATATTAAAAAAGAAAACATGACACTTTGGCAATATGAAGGAAGATCAGTTCATAAAAGAATTGAAGCAAACCGTTCACCGTTTCGACCTTTTAAAAAAAGGTGACCGGGTGGTGGTGGCGCTCTCCGGGGGTCCGGATTCTGTAGCTTTGCTCTATGGCTTACTTGCCATCAAATCCGAATTCGATCTGAAGCTTTATGTAGCTCACCTGAACCATAAGCTAAGGGGAGCTGAATCCGATGAGGATGAAAGATTTGCCAGAAGGCTTTCCTCGCGTTTGAAATTGAAGTTCTTTTGCAAAAGGGTTGATGTCAAAAAGGAAGCCAAAAGGAAAAGGGTCAACTTGGAGGAGGCGGCTCGAGAGATCCGTTACCGGTATCTGGAAAGATTGGCTAACCAGATCAAGGCCAACAAAATCGCCGTGGGGCATCAAGCCGATGATCAAGCAGAGACCTTTTTGATGAGGCTTTTAAGGGGAACGGGAGGTGCTGGACTTTCGGGAATCAGACCCAAAAGGGGTAAAATCATTCGCCCCCTGATTCAGATCAAAAGGGAAAAAGTAGAGAGGTTTTTAAAAGCCAATGATATCGCCTACAGGCTGGATTCCTCTAACTACCTGACCAATTATTTCAGAAACAAAATTAGACTAAAGCTTCTGCCCGAAATCAGGGAAGAGTTCAATCCTAAGATTGTGGAGTCGCTGAATCGAACCGCAGATATCATCTCCCACCAACAGGAATTCGTTGAGAAAAGGTGCCAACAGATTCTTAAGCGCATAAGCAAGGAGAGGAGAAATAAAATCGTCCTTGAAGTGAAAAAGTTTGGACGGTATGATGTGACCCTGCAAAGGGAGATGATTCGGTGGTGTGTGAAACAATTAAAGGGAGATCTGAACAGGCTTAATTTTCAGTCGGTGGATCGAGGTTTAAACTTGATTGAGCAAAAAAAGAGCGGGGCAAAGATCAAGCTGGTCGACGAAATATGGCTGGAGATCAGTGGAGGAGATCTGGTCTTTTACAGAAGGGAGAAAAAGAAATCAGACCATCTCCTCACCCTGCCAGGAGAGACTAACTTGAAAGATTGGGGCCTAAAGATAAGCTCTGAAGTCCTGCCAGGTAAGTCTGTTAAGAAAAATCTCTTTCACCAGGATCAATACACTGCCTTCTTGGATTGGGAAAGGCTCAAAGGTCCCTTTCGGCTTCGCCCAAGAAGAAGAGGAGATAAATTTAAGCCTCTGGGAATGAAGGGAACCAAAAGTGTTGCCGATTTTTTAATAGATGCTAAGATACCTCGCCATCTGCGGGAAGATGTGCCTATTTTGACCTCAAAGGGCAAAATCGCCTGGGTGGTAGGTTACCGTATCAGCGAGGGGTTCAAGGTTACCCCAAAAACCAAAAAGGTTTTGAAGATCCAAGCCCTCGTTTCAGATTCTTGAAATCATGAAGGATACACTCAGAATCATAATTGGAAAACGAAAATTGAAGGAAAGGGTAAGCCAGCTGGCAAATCAGATCTCCGACGATTATAAAGATAAAAATCCAGTGCTGGTGGGAATTCTAAAAGGGAGTTTCATCTTCATGGCGGATTTGGTGAGAAAGCTTAAGATTCCTCACCAGGTGGATTTCATCTCTGTGGCCAGCTATGGCTCCGGCAAACGAGGTTCGGGAGTGGTGAGATGGCTTAAAGATTTGAGCATAAATATCGAAGGCAAGCACGTAATAATAGTGGAAGATATAATAGATTCTGGTCTTACATTAAGTTATATCAGAAACAATCTTTTGACCAGAAATCCAAAAAGCTTAAAAATCGTAACTTTGCTTGATAAGAGGAGGAGACGAAAAACAAAGATACCCTTAACCTACGTGGGTTTTTCCATACCGGATAAGTTTGTGGTAGGCTATGGATTAGATTATGATGAGAGATATCGCAATTTACCTTATATAGCTTGGCTAAGGAATGAAAGAGATGATTGATTTCACAGAAAATGTTGGGAAGAAAAGGTGGGTGAACTTGCTGTCTCGACTTTTAAGAGACAACTCAGGTGGTGACAAGAGAAAAGTGGGGCCCCCTTCCGGTAGAAGAAAGCTCCCAGAGGGGAAAAAGGATGAGTTTAAGTGGAGACGAGGGACTCGGACCTTGATCTTCTGGTTGATCCTTCTGCTTGCCTCCATCTCCTTATTTCAATTTTACTCTCGGAGTAAGAAGGACGTGGTTAGCATCACCTATACCGAGTTTATGCAACAGTTGGAGCTATCCAATATCAAGAAGGTAACCCTGGTGGAAAAAGACATCCAGGGAGAGTTCGTAACAAAGATATCGAAGACCGTAGGTAAAAGGCAAGGCAGTTTCAGCAAATTTAAGCTTCATATTCCATTTGAGGATCCTTCACTTCTGGAGAAACTGGAGGTCAAGAACGTGGAAATCGATGCAGAGCCGCCCAGCACCAATTGGTCTGGGATAATTTTGACCTCGCTTCCCTGGATAATCCTTATCATCTTCTGGCTTTTCATGATCCGGCAGATGCAGGGTGGACCCAAGGGTCTTTTCTCCTTTGGAAAAAGCAGAGCCAAGCTTCTTTCCGGCGATCGCCCCAAGGTTACCTTCCAGGACGTGGCTGGTGCAGAGGAAGCCAAGGAGGAGCTGAGAGAGATAATCGAATTTTTGAAGGACCCGGCCAAATTCCAAAAGCTTGGAGGAAAAATTCCCAAAGGTGCTCTTCTTTTAGGAGCTCCTGGAACGGGAAAGACCCTCTTAGCCCGAGCGGTGGCTGGGGAGGCAGGAGTGCCCTTCTTCAGCATGAGCGGCTCCGATTTCGTGGAGATGTTCGTGGGGGTGGGTGCCTCCCGGGTGAGGGACCTTTTCGATCAAGGGAAAAGAAATGCCCCCTGTATAATCTTTATCGATGAGATAGATGCGGTGGGAAGACACCGTGGAGCGGGATTGGGAGGAGGACATGATGAAAGGGAACAAACCTTAAATCAACTTCTGGTGGAGATGGATGGTTTTGAATCAAACGAGGGGGTGATCCTTTTAGCGGCCACCAATCGACCGGACGTTTTAGACCCAGCGCTTCTAAGGCCTGGAAGGTTCGATAGACAGATAGTGGTGGATACCCCGGATGTGAGAGGAAGGGAAGGGATACTTAAGGTTCATACCCGAAAGATTCCTTTGGACAAGGATGTAAATCTTTCTGTACTTGCTCGGGGCACCCCTGGCTTGTCCGGTGCCGACTTAGCCAATATAGTAAACGAGGCCGCCCTGCTGGCAGCCAGAAGAAACCATGATAAGGTCACCATGCAGGATTTTGAAGATGCCAAGGACAAGGTGATGATGGGGACCGAAAGGAGAAGCTTGGTGATAAGTGAGGAGGAGAAGAGGCTGACCGCATATCATGAGTCGGGACATGCCCTCATAGGTAAGCTGGTTCCTGGATCTGATCCAGTTCACAAGATGACCATCATTCCTCGGGGACTTGCCCTGGGAATTACTCATTATCTTCCTATAGATGAAAAACACACTCACTCAAAGAAATATCTGGAGACCAAGCTTCTGCATCTGATGGGAGGAAGGGTGGCGGAGAAGTTGGTATTTAACGAGCTCTCCACCGGAGCGGCCAACGATATAGAAAGAGCAACCGAGCTTGCCCGAAAGATGGTCTGCGAATGGGGAATGAGCGAAAGGTTAGGTCCCTTGACCTTCGGCAAAAAGGAGGAGCAAATATTTTTGGGAAGGGAGATAGCCACCCACCGAGACTATAGCGAACATACTGCCCAGGAGATCGACAGGGAGATCAGAAGGATAGTGGAGGAGGCAGAAAGTAAAGCCACTGAGCTTCTAAGCGCCAATTTGGATAAACTCCATCTTTTGGCTCAAGCTCTTCTGGAGAAGGAAATTCTGGACGGGGAGCAGATCGATAAAATCCTGCGCGGGGAAAAGTTGGAGCCTACCAAGCTGGAGACGGAGAAAAAGAAATCTTAATCGGGGTGGTCGGTTATTCGTCTCCTGAAGTCAACAGGAATGGACAAAAAGAAGATCGAAAAAGCTATCCGCATGATCTTAGAGGCGGTGGGGGAAGATCCCGAAAGGGAAGGGTTACGGGATACGCCCAGAAGGATGGTGGATTTTTATCAAGAGATTTTTGCCGGACTTTCTCAAAATCCTGAAGAAAAGCTCAAGCTTTCCTGTGTTCCAAATCAGGATGATCCCAACTCGGATTCGGTGGAGATAATCATCGCCAAGGATATCTTCTTTTTTTCACTCTGCGAGCATCATCTTCTTCCTTTCCTCGGAAGGGCCCACATCGCCTACATTCCAAAAGGTAACCGGATAATCGGATTCTCCAGACTGGCACAGGTGATCGAGGTTTTGGCAAGAAGACCACAACTGCAGGAGCGTCTTACCGCTCAGATCGCAGATGTGTTGATGAAAATCCTCAAGCCCAGAGGGGTGCTGATCATCCTGGAAGCAGAGCAGATGTGCCTTACCATGCGAGGTTTGAAAAAACCGGGATCTGTGACCATCACCTCAGCCGTGAGAGGAGAATTGAAAAAGGATGATCGCAGAAAGGAAGCTTTGTCTCTTTTAAAGGGTTTCGTCCAGGAAGATTTATCCAAAGAGAAGTGAGTTTCAGATGGTTTTCTCAGAAAAAGGATCCATCATGTTATCACGAGCTTAAGAAACTGCATGACAAATCCTTTGATTTTTTGTCTGTCACCTTACTTTCCCCGCCTTCTCTCTCATGAAAAATAAGAAGCACATAAGTTTCCTTTTGCTGGCATGAAGCCAGATGTTTCATGCTTCGGCAAAAGCGAAAAAGCTGGTAATAACTTCACACTTGAAAAGAGAAGGATCATTAAGATATTTACTAAAAAGGTAAAGCCAATGATTTTACAATTCAAAAGAAAGAGCATGGATTTGTCTTCTCGAACCCACATCATGGGGGTATTGAATGTCACCCCCGATTCTTTCTCCGATGGAGGAAAATTTCTAAGAAAGGATGAGGCGGTAAGACAAGGGATGAAAATGGCTGAAGAAGGAGCGGATATAATCGATGTGGGTGGCCAGTCCACCCGTCCGGGATCGGAGCCGATTTCACCACAACAGGAGCTTTCCCGGGTGATCCCGGTTATCGAATCTCTCTCCGAAAAGATAGATGTGCCCATATCCATCGACACCTATAAGGCAGAGGTGGCCAGGGAAGCGCTGAGCTCTGGGGCAGAGATGATAAACGACATCTCCGCATTAAGATTTGATTCCCGGATGAGAAGGATAGCCTCAGAGCACAAAGTTCCTGTAGTTCTGATGCACATCAAAGGAACCCCCAAAAATATGCAGGAGAATCCCTGGTATGATGATGTGATTGGAGAAATCATCGGGTATCTGAAGGAAAGCATCAGAATCGCAACAGATGCGGGAATCGATCGAAAGAAAATAATGATCGATCCAGGAATCGGATTCGGAAAGAGGCTTCAGGATAATTTAAATATCTTGAAAAATCTAAAAAAGTTTTCTATATTGGGATGTCCCATCTTGATAGGCTGCTCGCGAAAATCCTTTATTGGAAAAATATTGGACTTACCAGTGGAGGAAAGGTTGGAAGGGAGCTTAGCCGCTTTGGCGGTGGCAGTGATGAATGGAGCGAATATAGTTCGAGTGCATGATGTCAAAGAAAGCAGAAGGGTGATTAAATTGGTGGACGCCATTTTGAGGGTAAATTAAAATTGGGGATTTAAAAAGTCCCACACGGGGATAGCTTTGAAGTGAGGAGCTTGGTTCCTATCTTCGGTTATATACATCTCTGAATCTGGTAACGAGTTCGATCTAATCTGCCAGAGCATTAAAAACATGGATATTTAAAATAGAACGAAAATAA
>JAOZNS010000295.1 GCA_029933635.1 Candidatus Zixiibacteriota bacterium
GCTGTAATAAATCGGAAATGATCTTGTTCATTCGATCAGTGTGCTGGGAGATTATGGAAAGAAACCGGGATGATTGCTCTGGGTCATTTATTGCTCCGTCCTGAAGAGCTTCAACAAAACCTTTGATTGATGTCAAAGGGGTCCTCAATTCATGGGAAACATTAGCCACAAAGTCCTTTCGAACCTTTTCCAATTTTTTCAATTCGGCGATGTCATGGAAAACAAATACCGCAAAGATCCCACTCTCCTTTTCCTCCCCCACCACGGCAGACTGTATCATAAAATCTCTTTCTTTGGGATGAATGAAGGAGATTTCTTTTCTCTTCTTCTGTTTGGTCGAAAGCACTTTCCGGATGAATTGATTTAGATCATGATCTCGGATAATCTCGTAATGCGGCTTCCCATAGAAAGAAGTATTCAATTTAAACATTTGGCTTAAGGCGTCATTCACCAATAGCACTTTGCCCTGATAGTTAACCGCCAGGACCCCCTCGATCATGCTGGAGAGGATAGAATGCAGTTGGGACTTGTCCTCAGTTATTTGGGCAATCTTTTGTGAAAGTTCATCCGACATCTGATTTAGAATCTCACCCAACTCCCCTATCTCATCTTTGGTTTTCACTTTGACCTTCTGAGTAAAATCACCTTGGGATATTCGCTTTCCTATCTGCATCATCTGCGTTAGAGGTTTAGTCACCTGCACGGAGAACCCGAAACTTAAAAACACGGAGAAAATGAAGGCGGCCAGAAGTCCAAGCAAAACAATATATATGATCATGTTCTGGTGATGTTTTAACTCAGTCAGAGGGAGGGCTAAACGTGCTACGCCAATGATTTTGCCTTGCGTTTTTATGGGAGAGGCCACATAAAGCATATCCGTTTTTATGGTGTGGCTAAAGCGAATGCTCTTGCCAGCTCTGTCTTGCAGGGCAGAACCTACTTCAGGTCTATCCTTGTGGTTATCCATTCGTAAAAGATCTTCTCCACTTTGATAAGAATCTGCAACAACTCTACCATCTTTATTGATAATAGTGATTCTACCCTCTATCTTTTGACCAAGCTCATCTGCCAAACTGTCCATTCTTGTTATATCCAAATTCCCAAATAAGGGAAAAGCGAAGATATCCGACAAAAGTTGGGTCTGAGAAAGCATGCTCTTTTCAAGCTGACTCAGGGAACGTTTTCTTTCGGATGAGAAAATTAGAATCCCAGCTATGGATAAGCCAAGAAAACTTAGTAGGAGGTAGGTAAAAAATAACTTTAATCGCATCCTCATTGATATGACCGCCAAAATTAAGGATTCTCTTTGAGTTTATAACCTAGATTTTTCACCGTTTGAATGGCTTCAGATAATGCAGGAATTTTTTCTCTTAATCTCCTGATGTGAACATCCACAGTCCGCATTCCTCCGTAGTAATCATAACCCCAAACCTCATCCATCAAATAATCTCTACTTAAAACTCTCCCTTTACTACGCAATAGACATTCCAGCAAATCGAATTCTTTCGAAGTCAATTCAATACGCTTATTATTGAAGACAACTTCGTGTTTTGACAAATCCAGAGTAAGTTTCCCGTAATGATAGGTTTTTTCTTTTTCTGGTCTTCTTTCCGTCCTCCGAAGAAGAGCTTTCACTCTTGCAACCAGTTCCTTAGGGCTGAAAGGCTTGGTCACATAATCATCTGCTCCCAGCTCCAGCCCCACAATCTTATCTGTTTCCTCTGTCTTGGCGGTCAGCATTATTATGGGAACAGTAGCGGTTTTCGGATCACCTCTCAGTTCTTTGCAAACTTCAAGCCCGCCCATTTCGGGGAGCATGATATCTAGGATGATCAAGTTGAAGTTTTCAGCTTTTGCCTTTTTCAGGCCTGAGAAACCGTCCGAGGCATCTTCAAGAACAAAAGTTTCCTTTTCCAGATAATGCTTGAGCAGTACAACAATATCTTTGTCATCTTCAATTATTAAGATCCTTTTACCCATAGGTAACTCCTCAAACTTTTAGAATATAATAACGAAAATTCTTAGATTTGACAACTGAATTTATTCGTGAACAGCAAGACCACGTTTGCAGAAAGAATTAAGACGATCAAATCCTACAGAGAGATTTGAGAAGAATACTTATGTCCGGATTATATTTTGGCAAGAGCCAAAATAGCCAGAAGTGAATTAATTGGACAAAAGTATCGAGCAAAGCAAAAAACTTGAGCGTCGCCAAATTGATTACTTAATTGCGCTGGCGCTCGACTGTGCTCAAACAAATCTTGAAAATCATGTTTCCAGACGGATTTGATGCATGACAGTGCAGTTCGTATTTGGGCAGAATTACAATGTCTCACCATCGCATTCACTAAATCTAAGTATCCTTCCAAGACTCTCGGGTGATTCATCAAGAAATTGAAACAAAAGGCGTAGGTTGGCAGGTTTGTGGTCCGGAAGCAGAATTTACGATTGGGAACGAGACCCTGAAAGCTGTGAAAGAGCGGTGTCCCATATCGCCAAAACTACACAAAAAAACAGGTTCTACTTGTGACCAAATTGTGACTATAAATAGTCCAAAATGGTAAAGAATCATCCAAATTGATACAAAAGAAAATCGGTGTAATCTTATATTTGATATAGTATTGCGTTAAAGGACAAGAAGTTAGGGAAAGCGTTAGATCGGTTTTTCAGTCCGTTGCTCTACCAACTGAGCTAGGGCGGCGATTCACTCCTTATATA
>JAOZNS010000081.1:0-7854 GCA_029933635.1 Candidatus Zixiibacteriota bacterium
AAAAGACGATATTCTTCAGGCAAAAACAGTGGGCTACATAAGAATGCTAACCCGCTCACATCGTTTTGTTGTATCTGTTCAGGCAAAGAAATTTACGCCGTCTAATTTAAATCAGGGGGAAGCATAAAATGCCTTATAGAGGTGGAGAACGTCTACCTAGCGAGAGAGCAAGTCGTCTGGGTCATCTTGAAGTTCTTAAAAGTGAACTTGTAAATAAATTGGTTAAAAATTTTGAGGAGAGTTCGGTAAATAAGATTACAACAAAATTAACTTGGGAGCCGATACCAAAAGATGGAAAACCACTCCCATTAGTTTTCGGTATCGATGGTTCAATGCAACCAATTGAGTCTGAAACACCACCTTATAAAAGGCTTGTTTTTGTGAAAACAGCACTGTTAAGAATTGATCAATTTGCACTCTCTAAAATAGATAAGGACTCTCCACATCCATTCGCATTGCGCGATATACTTGCTGATTCGGCGTTATACCATGCAACAGTTTTCCCACTAAGACATGTTTCTATTCCCGGTCAGAGTACTTACCATGCGATAAGAGGGATTATTTTTGAATCACTGAAGGACAAATCTTTGGATGGCGAACCGATTGAAACGCTTAAATGGATTGCATATGAAAAATGGGACGGAAAGCAAAAGCAATTACCACTTTTTGAATGTCCTCATTGTGAAAAAACCGTGGCTACGCTTCCATACGATGCTGAGACGGGTAAATGTCCTGAATGCAATGGAGATTTATTTTTAACGGATATGCTTGGTTTCCATCAAGAAATGGCACCTGATTCAGCACCAGATACTATAGCAACAACATACATGAGCATTCACGAAGTTTTATTGTTATTTACTGGCGTCCGATACTATTGGGAGAAAAATAAAGATGTTCTTTCTAAATGCCTTTTTGTAAAGGACGGCCCCCTCGCTATTCGTGCTCAGTATTCAAAACTTGTAGCTCCTATCCGCCGATTTCTGTCGTTTGCAAAGGACCAAGGTTATCCAATACATATAGTTGGACAAGAAAAATCAGGAAAGTTTTACGATCACTTAGAACTCATAGGGAGAAATGTGCCCGAGGGACATATCTTTATACCGGGCGATCAATATATAAAGGAGGAAATCCAGCATAGACCTAACACAGGAGCACCCTATGGTAAAGACACAAATTATGGGGTAAAGGTTTTTGTTAAGATCAACAATTATCATCAAATGGTATTAAATATTCCCATAGGTGAATTTGTAGAAAATCCAACATTATCTAATTTAATCGGCGCCAAGAATATTTTTGCTACACTACCAACCATTTTGAGCAACCGGTTTGAAGGAGCTCTTTTGCCTGTTGAACTTGCTAATGGTATTGCTTCTCTTTCTACCTATCCCTCGGCACAAATTCTTAAAATTTTCATGGAGGCAAAAGATGTTTAGATATGACAGGAATACAAGTCCTGTAATTTTTTACACTAAGAAGGGTAGAAGGCACAGCTTATAACACAGCATAAAAGGTTCGTGCCTGACAGCACTTACCAAATCTTTCACGGACACTCGGGACTTGTTTTATGCCCCAAAACGTTACTTAGAGATTGGGTGGGTCGATAATTATTGATTAAGCCAAAATTTCTGGGAATAATTTCCAAGTTAATCTGTATACCATCAGGCGGTAGTGTTGATGAACACAAGTGAGGAGCCAGCATCCGTCAACCAGGAAAGCGACGATGAGCTGATCATAAAGGCTCAGAAAGGTAACCTGCACTCCTTTGATCTTTTGGTGAGGCGTTATCAGAAAAAGATTTATTTTTTGGCTTATCGCATGGTGAAGGATCATGACACAGCCGACGATATCGCACAGCAAACCTTCGTCAATGCCTATTTCGCCATCAAATCCTTTAAGATAGGCTATAGTTTTTATACCTGGTTATATCGAATATGTATGAATTTGAGCATAAATTTGCTGAAACATCAAAGGTTGGTAATCCCGGAAAGCCAATTTGACCAAAAGACAAGTCCCTTAGAGAAACAGACAACCAGAGCTGACCCTTTGAGTCTTCTGGCTTCAAAGGAAATGGAAGAGAGGGTGGAAAAAGCTATAGATTCACTTCCGCCAAAATACAAGGCGGCCTTTGTATTAAGGATATACGAGGATCTAAGCTATGAGGAGATCGCCAAAACCCTGAAGATCTCTTTGGGCACGGTGATGTCCCGTCTCTTTAGAGCCAGAGAAAAAATACAGGAGGATCTGAAAGAATACAAGGAGCAGGTAAGTTGAGATGCGAAAAATTTGATGAGTGGATCAATCTTTTTCTGGATGGAAGGTTAGACCCAGACAAAGAGGAAAAATTAAGGGAACATCTTTCCCGATGCAAAAGGTGTCAAAAGAAGCTTTCCTTCCTCCGATCGGTAGAGACAACTGCCAGGAAAGTCCAAATAAAGGAGCCATCTCCCCAATACTGGGAGAGCTTTTCTGCACGGGTCAGGGAAAAAATCATTGCTCGGGAAGAAAGAACCCAGTTGGTTGGCTTGAAAAAAACATTAGAGAATATCTTCTCTTTCTCTCCTCTGAAGATAAAGGTAGCCGCAGGCGTTATATCGGTGGTGCTGGTCTTTGCCATCGGAAAGCTATATCTGGACTATCGGGGAAAGGAAATACTACCTTCCAGAACAACTACCCAAGAAGTGAGAGAACCCGGTCTGAAAATCCAGAAAATAGAAAAGAAAAAAGAGGAGCCTAAAGAAAAGGAATGGGTCCCGGTTGAACCGAAACTAAAGGAACCCAAAACCGCAGGATCTGTGGGATTGGAGGAGCAGACTCCGGAGAAAGGGAAAGCAAATATAAAGGATAGAGGGGCAATCGAGAAGATGATGAAGGAGGAAAAAGAAAAAATTTCCTCTCCCGAAAAGCTTTCAGAGTCTGCAACCCTAACTCATAAACCAGAAGTCGGAGGCGCAGGAGTTAGGGAAACTGCTAAGGTGAAGGTTGTAGAGAAAAAGGTGACTCCAGAACAGGAACGGCAAAAGGCAGAAGAATCGATGATCCAAAAGAAAATCTCTGCTGTTCAACCAACTCTCCGCACCAGCCCGACCATGGACCATTATGTGGTGAACAAAGAGATAGTTCCCAAGATAGAAGAAAAAGATACCTCAATGCGGGTGAATGATTTAAGAAGAATAATCAAAGTATGGAAAGCATATATCAAAGAAAATCCTACCGACAGCTTGACTCAACAGGGATATCTGCAAGTGGCGGTTGGTTACTATCTTCTCTCTAAACTCAGCCAGGATTCCACAGTCATATCCCAGGGCTTGAAACTATTAAAGAGCTATATTAAGCAGGTCAAAGATCCTGCGATCAAATACGATTTAACCATCAGGCTTAGAAAAATTCAGGAAATTAAAACAACGGGAAAAAAATGAAAATCTTCAGGGAATATTTCTTTTCATGACCTGTATAAGAGATAGCATCAAACATTTAAACTTTTGAAATTTTTTAAAGGAGGTTGGTCATGAAAAGAGGCTTTGGCGCAAGTTTGATTCTGGTGCTCTTCTTCTGTGCAAATGTCTGGGCCGATGGCTTTATCATCCCTGTTCCTCCTCGTCCGGATGGTCCTTTTCCCCCCAATCTGTCCATAAAATATCATCATGTGGACATAAAAATCGACAATCAGGTTGCCCAGACCACCGTGGATCAGGTTTTTGTAAATAACTACCATCGAGACATTGAGGGGACCTATATCTTCCCCATCCCGAAGGATGCCTCCATCTCCAAATTCTCCATGTTTGTGAGAGGTGAGGAGATCAAAGGGAAAATTTTAGATAAAGATGAAGCCAGAAAAATCTATCAGGACATCGTTCGCCGGAAAAGGGACCCCGCCCTTTTGGAATATTTCAAGGATGGAATGTTTAAAGCCTCGGTCTATCCCATTCCAGCCCACGGAGAGACCCGAATAAAACTTTATTATTCTGAGATTCTGAAGCTTAACGGTGGAATATGTGGTTATCGCTACACCCTAAACACAGAGAAGTTCTCCAAGGACCCCTTGCAAAGCGTCAAGGTCACAGTAAAGATAAATTCGAAGACGCCCATAAAAACTATCTACTCTCCCACTCATAACATCCGAATCGAAAAGCAAGACGATCACCATGCCACGGTGACCTACGTGGAGGAAAACACTCGCCCGGACAAAGATTTTCTCCTGTATTATACCGTCTCGGAGGATGACGTTGGCTTCAATCTTCTGCCTTACGAGGATGAGAAGCACCAGGGTTACTTTTTAGCTATGATCTCTCCCCGGGTGAAGGTCCCCGCGGATAAGACCCTAAGCAAAAACATCCTCTTTATCCTCGACACTTCAGGCAGTATGAAAGGAGAAAAGATAAAACAAGCCAAAGGAGCGCTCTCCTTTTGCTTAAACAGCTTAAATGAGGGCGATAGTTTCAATCTCATCGATTTTGACGACCAGATCAGAAGTTTCAAAACCGAGTTGGTGCCTGCAGGTCAGAAAAACATCAAGGAGGCACTTTCTTTCGTGGAGGGATGTGAGGCAGATGGAGGAACCAACATAAATGAAGCACTTCAGACCGCTCTGAAACAGATCGAAGAGAGCAAAAAACCCTCCTTTGTCATCTTCCTGACCGATGGCTTGCCAACGGTGGGAGAAACAGATATAAGAAATATCCTAGAAAATGTGAAGAGACTAAATCGGTCCCAAACCAGGATATTTGTATTTGGGGTGGGCTACGACGTAAACACCCGTCTTTTGGATCGGTTGGCTCAGGACAATCATGGCACCTCCGACTACGTTCGTCCATCCGAGGATATCGAGGTGAAGGTCGCAAGCTTCTACAAGAAGGTCTCCCATCCCATCCTGACAGATGTCAAGCTTTCCTTCAAAGGAGTGGAAGTTTACGACCTTTATCCTCAGGAACTTCCAGACATCTTCAAGGGCTCTCAGCTATTGGTGTTGGGCAGATTTAAAAACGAAGGCGATACCAAGGTAACGCTTACCGGATCGGCTCAAGGAAGTGTCCGCAAATTCAACTACCAGGTGAACTTTCTGCCCGATGAGAAAAACGATTTTGTCCCCCGGCTGTGGGCAACCAGAAGGATCGGATATCTGATCGACCAGCTCAGGCTTCATGGGAAAAACAAAGAGCTGGTGGAGGAGGTGGTGAGATTATCCAAAAAATATGGAATCATCACCGAATACACCTCCTTCTTGGTGGATGCAGATTACAGGCTTGCAGCTCGCGACTTAGTTCCTCAGGCGGAAGGGAACCTAAGAGGAAAATTGAAGGTGGAGGTAGGTGCCGGAGCAGTTGACCAGGCTAAAACCCTTGGAATATACAAAAAGGCAATGCAAGCTCCCCAGGGATACTTGGATGCAGAGGGAAAAGAACAAAAAATAAATAAGATAGTCCAGATCGGCAACAGGACGTTTTTCAACAAAGATGGGCTCTGGGTGGATTCCCGATTTGAGGGGAAAACCGAGCCGATCAAGATAAAAAAATTCTCAGATGCATATTTCAAGCTTTTGAACAAACTCCCCCAGATAGGAAGATTCCTCGCCTTGGGCGATGAAGTGATATTTCTCCTCGGTGAAAAGGCAATCCAGATTGGGGATGTGGGGAAAACCGACTTTACCCCCTCCGAGCTGAACTCGTTGATCAGAGGATAATCCCCTAAATCGGTGAATTGATAATTAAAAAACGGACGAGCAGTTAATGACCGTCCGTTTCTTCTTTTTCTCAAGCTACAGGAGGGATTATTTGAGCAAAACCATCTTTTTGGTCTCTGAGAAGTCTCCAGCCCGCATTCGGTAAAAGTAAATTCCGCTGGAGACCAGTCTCCCCTTCTCATCTTTACCATCCCAATCTACCATATATACCCCGGGGTTCATCTCCTCATCTATCAGAGTTTTTACCTTCTGCCCTGCAATATTGAAGATCTCGATCTTCACATAAGCGGACTTAGCAAGGCTGAATCGGAAACTTGTGGAGGGATTGAAAGGATTGGGATAGTTTTGAGATAAAGAGAATGCAGAAGGTCTGTTTTCATCAGACCCGTTAATCTCTTTAACATCATTTGGCTTATGAAGATTGAAACATATTTTAAAAGAATCTGGATATTCCCCGCTCCCTGGTCTGGGAATCTTTGTTAATGTGTTTCCAGTTGAACCTTCAACAGCCCATGCTAAGCGGTTGTGTGGAGGCCAGAAGCAGGTGTCTATACATATGGTGGTGGAATCTCCTACCTTAAAGGTCATGGTGGCAAGAAGGATTTTGCTTCCTTGCCCAAACCTCTGCTGTTGAACAGGAATCATGGTAAGCCAAAAATGCGAGATACCATCAAGATTCAAAATTATATCCGACCATGCATCTCCTTCGGAAGCCCGATTTGCCATCCAGTTGCTGTCTGGAAGCATATGACGGAAGATACTGTTCTCATCCCAGCCCGGCCATGGCGGTAAAGATAAATTGTTATACTGGGTACCCAAGCTACAATATGTGGCTGTATCTGTATGAGTATAGCATAAAGGTATAGTAAATCCCCCAATTGAATCAAGGGAATCAATCGCTATGTCGCAGGTCGCATAAATAGGAACTCGGACAAAATATGGAGGACCCGCTGACAAAAGGGTATCATCAGGCCACGGCTCCACATACATGGTGTCGCATATGCCACGATCGTTTGGATCTTCCGGACACTGGCTCCAGACAATGGTCTGAAGGATAAATAAAATCCCCACACCGAAAAGTGGAACAAGCCTTTTCATGCTTCTGCTCCTTCGATTTTCAAGTCTCACTCTTTACATACGAATCTGACGCTAAAGCAGATAGAAAAAGGACAGGAGATTCTATCTCCTGCCCTTTTCTTTTTCTACATCTCCCGAAAAATCTATTCGTCTGATCTTGGCTGAGAGGGATAAGCCCCAGATTTATTTAAGCAAAACCATCTTTTTCATATCCGAGAAGTCTCCAGCTCTCATTCGGTAGAAGTAGATGCCACTTGAGACCGCTTTTCCCTTCTCATCCTTACCATCCCAATCCACCATATACACCCCGGGTTCCATCTTCTCATCTACCAGAGTTTTTACCTTCTGCCCCACGATATTGAAGATCTCAATCTTTACCTGAGCGGTCTTTGCAAGGCTAAACCTGAAATTTGTTGCCGGGTTGAAGGGATTGGGATAGTTCTGCGACAGAGAAAACTCAGAGGGTTTAGTATCATCAGACTCTTCGATTTCCTTAACCTCGGACGGCTTACTAAGGCTAAAACACACTTTATAGGAAGCTGGATCGTGAGGACTTCCCATCCTCGGGATCCCTTTTCTTAAACCAGTCTCATATGTATAAGTCAACCTGCTGGAAGGGGGCCAGAAACAGGTATCTATACAGATCGTCATGGAATCTTCCAATTTAAAGGTCATGGTAGCCAGAAGAACTTTATTTGCTGGACCCCAATACTGCTGCGCTGTTGGAATCGCAGAAAACCAGAAATGGGAAGTCCCATCAAGATTCAGAATTATCTGACCCCATGCCGCACTGGGGCCTCCTACCTCGACCATGCGAAACAGCCGATTGAATACAGTATCACCAGGAGATATTTCAAGATGACGAAAGATACTGTTATCCATCCAACCAGGTATTAGATACGTGTTATTCCAATAGTCACTTAAGCTACAATACTTACTTTCATTGGTATGGGTATAGCAAAAAGGAATAACAAATCCTTGTATTGAATCGACACTGGGATCGGGCACATCGTTAGTCACATAAATGGGAACACGAACGAAATAAGGACCATCACCCTGCAATAAAGTATCCTCAGACCAGGGTTCCACATAAATGGTAT
>JAOZNS010000081.1:7864-10505 GCA_029933635.1 Candidatus Zixiibacteriota bacterium
ATCACATATACCATGATCATTTGGATCCTGGGGACATTGACTCCGGGAAGATACGCTAAACGCAAGTATAAACAATACCGACAAGATCAGAAAACTTCGTTTCATTTTACCACTCCTTTTTGTTTAAAAGTTTTCATTCTTTCTGATTTAAACATCAGCTCATTACGATGTAAACTTTTGCTTTTACCTTTTATCAGTTTGACTAAGCAATATGGCTCAATCTCTTCGACTCGTTGAATATTTCAATTCTTGAATTAGACATTAACTGATTTAAGCTTCTCGACCACCTCCTCGAGAAATATGTGAAGACAGCTTCCTTTTTTCAAACCCTATATAAGAAAAACATCTGAGCTTGTCAATAAAAAAATGAAATTATAAAAAAAAATTTGTGGTCTTCCTCATTTTAGTTGAAGGAATTTTTTGCAAGAGAAGAGAGATTAAATTTATTTGATTTGTTATTTTTAGAACCTCACCCCTCATTTGAGTTCCTAAAATCGTTTGTTCGTCTCAATCCATAGGAACTAAAAATGAGATTCAAAAGAACAAAATGACCTGTCTTCCCCTCTTTGCAAAGAGACTGCGTCATAACTGCCTTTAGTGAAAAAAACCATATAGGCTACGTAGTTGCCCAATTTATTGGGCATCTTTTAGTGAAAAGCCACATAGGCTACGTAGTTGCCCAATTTATTGGGCATCTTTTGTTGTGTCTGATAAATCAGGCAACTACATAAAGACACAGCCTCAAAGGGGAGAGGCAAAAGGATTCCTTTTAATTTAGATCATATTTTCTCCACTAATTGAGAGAAAACATAAAATTATGGGATAGCTTTTAATGAAAAGCTATCCCATAACTCTTTGTCCTCGGTGCGAGCCCCATTGAACTCACACCGAGAAGCAAACTATGTGGTTATCCCCTCTCGCAGGATTACCAGAGTCCAGGACAGGCTGTTGGCGGATCACCACTTCTAAACACATAAGAGATTAGATAAACCACATCACCTACGTCAACTATGCCATCTCCGGTAACGTCACCGCGACCTTCCGGACATGGAACTGGATCTCCAGACCTGAACACATAAGAGATCAAGTAGACCACATCACCAACATCAACTATACCATCTCCGGTAACGTCCCCGCAGGTGCGCCACTTACCAGTGTTAGCGCTCGACACCCAGCTACGAGCCGCAGCAACGCGAGTTTGCAGTTCACTCAGCCCATTGGGAGCCACAACCTCAATCACGGTGAAAGCCGCCTCAGCATCGGGATCAGATCCCGCATCGATCTTCCGAGCAGTAAACACCCAGGTGCGATCAACCAGAGAATCAGCTCCCGACGGACCATCCTCAATGGTAACTCCAGAGGTGGCGGCAAGCTGATAAAGGTCACCATCTAACCAACCCCAAGGAGATTGAGGATACAGGTGAATATCGTTCTTCACGTTGTAGGCTCCATAAGGTTGGGTGCTCTCTCCAGCCTCTCCACCGTCTGCCAGGGCGATTCCAGCCAGGTAGTCGTTATACTCTGGATGCTCTCCCGCACGTCCAAAACCGGTCTGATATGCGATATAGTTGGTTTCATCGTATCTGCCACGGTTAAGAGCCGCCTCATCCTTGGTGTCATCTCCTGCGGTATCATAGGGACAATCAACATCCATGGCTATTCCGATGTAAGTATCGTCATATCCGTTGAAGGTGGGCTGTTCGGGCCACCAGCTCGGAGGATCCTGTCGCTTGACCTTTATATATTTGATCACGCAATGCTTCAGATCATCAGAGGCGGAAGATTTGAAGAAGACCACCTCCTTGTTGACCTCCCACCAATACCACTTGTAGTCTGCTGGAGGCTCAAAATCGTGCATGAAGGTCTTGGTCGTGTGCAGAACCCAGAAGTCAGCATTCTGGTCGTTGACGCAAAGAATATCCTGGGCGCCAGCGTGCTGGTCGTTGTCTCCCATATATCTGCCTACCAGAGTGTCGTTGTCTCTGGTGGTGGCTACTATGGTGCCACCCTGGAAGAAGACCTCCCTCAGCGTGGTGTCAGCTAACTCCATATCCCAGATCCACTCCTGAGAGTTGGCATTCACATACAACTTCAACGCTCCATTGTCCAGGGTGTCAACCGTCTCAGGATCTCTGGGACATTCATAGTAGTCATCCGAGGAGATCGCCTGAACCTTGATATACTCGGTCTTCTTGCCCGCCTCATTGGTAACCAGCACAATGTTGGCGTCGATGAAGCTGTCCGCACAGGCACCATCTCCGGTCAGGGTGAAGCTAACCGTTACCGAATCTCTGGGAGCAATCGTTCCGCTATAAGAGCCGGTTATGCAGTCGTGATCTGAATAAATGTCATAAGTCAGATCCACATTTCCAATGCTGTAGATTCTCAAAGTCAGAGGTCTGGTGCCTTTGCCCGGTGAAACCTTCAAGGGAGGCGCATACCAGTTGGAATAATTCGGCTCTATAAGCGAGTAGGATCCTCGAGGAGCCGCAGTCACCTGCCATTCCGGCAACTCTAAATACATCACCCCGTTGTCAGTCCACTCACTGCCTGCATCCTGTCCCGGAAGGGCTGTGCCCGGATGACGATCACAGATATACTGAATGTGCAGATGTCCATCATAACCCATGTTCTGAGCCAG
>JAOZNS010000296.1:0-729 GCA_029933635.1 Candidatus Zixiibacteriota bacterium
TGGCAGGCGGATAAACAGATCTTCTTCTGTCCCTGCCATGCTGGAATTTTTGATGAGAATGGAAAGGTAATCTCTGGACCTCCTCCCAGACCACTGCCGGAGTATACCCTTAAAATCAAGGATGACAAAATCTATATTACAGGATTAAGAGAAGGCCAAAGAACTTACGGTGCTTAGAACAGACATAAGGGTAAGAAGGATAGGTAGAGCTCGGCTTAGCGATGAGCTTGTGCTTAAGGTATGTTAAAGACCTCCTAAGTTCAAGGGATGAAGCTTTTGTTAAGATTGAGGACTATGGAAAGGTTTGAGAAAACTGGATCAAACAGAAAGAAACCCTATTACCTGAAGGAGTTATTATCAAAAAAGTGCCGGCGGAGATGAAGAAAACACCTAAAAACAGGAGGGAAACATGTTTGGTCACGAGGGAATGATGTGGGGATTTGGAGGATGGTGGATGATAATTTTCTGGATACTTGTTATTATCGGAATTGTTTTCCTAATCAAGTGGCTGGTTGAACAAGGGAGGTCCGATGGACGAACCTCACGAAAAGAAGAAAGTCCACTTGAAATCCTCAAAAGAAGATATGCTAAAGGGGAAATTGATAAGGAAGAGTTTGACCAGAAAAAGAAAGACCTTTACCCTGACAATCAATATTAATAAAGACCAGAAAAGAGATCATTCTCTGAAGAAAAATCTTTGGAGGTTAGAAAAAGACCTGAGTTTATCTT
>JAOZNS010000296.1:739-2713 GCA_029933635.1 Candidatus Zixiibacteriota bacterium
ATCCTCAAAAGAAGATATGCTAAAGGGGAAATTGATAAGGAAGAGTTTGACCAAAAGAAAAAGGATCTGACCGCCCTTTAACGATGTTAGCGATATCTGTCTACCTCAAACCAGGAGGAGAAAATGAAGGTGACCATTTACTCGGCTCCCACCTGAGTCGACTGTCAAGCAGCGAAAAGGTTCTTTTCGGAAAATGGGGGTTGAGTTTGAAGACAAAAATGTAGCCGTTCCGAAATTCAGAGATGAGCTGGTAGAAAAATATGATCGTATGGCAACGCCAACCATAATAATCGACGATGAAGTCATCCTGGGTTTCGGAATAAACAAAGAGAAGATCATAAAAAAACTAAACCTGGAGAGGAGGTGAAATTATGAAGATGCACTGGAAGAAAATGGGAGCTATCTCTATCTTCTTTGCTTTGGTCGTCCTGTTAGGGTCTTTCGGTCTTTCCCGGGCACAGAAGGAGCCGATGCATCAGAGAGGACGGTGAAAGCTTTGGAGGAGGCAAGAGCTCCAGGAATCACGGTTACCACCGTTCACCCAGTCGGCTATGGTTTCGATCCCAACTACTTTATCCCAGATAAAGGGTTCACCAAAAGTTATTGGGACATAACCATGTTAGAGGTGGTCTGTGCGGACAAGGATCTGGATCGTCTGGTTCAAGTGATCAGTGAAAACTCCTACACCGGCTCGAAAGGAGATGGGATGATCTTTGTCTCTCCGGTGGAGATGGCAATTCGAATCCGCACCGGAGAAAAGGGCGAAGCCGCTCTCTAATATCCTATGAATAGATGCATAGTTTGCCATGCTCAGATTGATAAACAGAAAGCTTACTTCATATTGACCTACCAGGATGAAGAATACTTAGCCTGTTGTCCGCTTTGTAAATCGGAATTTGAGGAGAAACCTGAGAAATACGCAGAAAAAAGAAATAAGAAGGAAGAAGAAAATAGCTGATATAAGCCTAAGCCATAGAACCGTAAGGAGGTGGATCATGTAGAGAAAAGAGAAATCAACCTGATGATCACTCTTTGAATTGATGATTGCTCCAGAATTTTCGACTTCTTCAAAGATGATTAAACCGGAAGGCAAACTTCTTTGCCGAAAGAAAGGAGAAAGTTATGTTTTATCCATTCAAAAAAAGAGGCTGGTTTTTTTGGACGAGTCTATTTTTTGCCTTATCTTTGATTTTTGCCCTTGGTGCAACTACCACTGCCTCGGCTTGTCTGGGGGATGAGAATAAGAAAGTCTGCATGCATAAAAAGGAAGGACACAACTGTCCTGAGCACTCAAAGTCGAGCTTAAAAACAACAACCGCTGTGGACTCATCCAGCCTGAGCCAGATTTTAACCCTGGACGCCTTTACAGAAGTTCAGCGGTATACCTGTCCCATGCATCCAGAGATAAGGGAAAAGAAATCTGGCAAATGCCCGGAATGTGGGATGAAATTGGTAAAAGAGGATTTTTATGAAGTCTACACCTGTTCCAATAAAGAATGTTCTCACGTCTCAGCAAAAGCTGGCAAGTGCTGTGAGAAGGCTTTGCAGAGAAGGCTTCTGAGCAAGGAGGAATACTACGATTTAGCTCATCTTCAGGATGAGTATTTCTGTCCCATGCATCCGGAGGTGGTATCGGATAAGGGTGGAAAATGTCTCAAGTGCAAGATGAAGCTCCAGAAAAGGACGGTGAAAATGGCGGAAAAGGAACCTACAGAAGGGATGATCTACATCTGCTCCATGCACCCAGATGTGGTCTCCGACAAGCCAGGCAATTGCCCCAGATGTGGGATGAAGCTGGAGAAGAAAACTGCCCCCCAAGAATAGAATTTTTGACATAACCGGTCAATCACAAAGGATCGGATCAAATCTTCTTCTTTGATTTCTCCTTGGTGGACCTCCAGATTAAAGCCCGGTGATTGGATTGGGACCGGGCAGCCGCCCGGTCCCAATTCTCCTGGGGCAAGATCATGGTGG
>JAOZNS010000082.1 GCA_029933635.1 Candidatus Zixiibacteriota bacterium
TCTCTATGGATTGGAGGAGGATCTGATAAATAACGACGGAAATATCTCGAAGGATCCACGTTTTGGAAATCCAGCTCACGGGAATTTTCATCTCTGCTTCGGGTCGCCATGCATTAATTCAGGAAATCCAAACAAACCAGTTCCTCCCGATGGTGGTGACCGTATCGATATCGGAGCTTTCGAATACACCTATCCAGATACCGTGCGCGGAGATGTGAACAGAGACGGATTGGTTGACTATGGAGATATAGATTACTTGGTTGATTTTCTCTCCGGGAAGACTCCCGTCTCTGAGCTCTATCAAGTCGGAGATCTTAACTGTGATGATAAAATAGACAAAAGCGACCTTAGCTATCTGTACAAATTTCTTTACTATTACGGATCCGAACCTTGCTCCACTGCAAAAGGAAGCTTGGCTTCATTTAGGAACAAATAAAGATTGCTTGTGATGTCAGCCTCTCGTCTGGAACAGATGTTCTGTTTGAGAGATAAGAAAACTACAGAAAAGCTTCACCTCGGGTTAAAGCTATCTATCTATTGTTGGGAATCAGTCTATGAGAAGTTAAGAAAGAAATTCATCCGTGATATATTAAGTTTCAATTTTGTATTTTTTGATCTTTTCAAATAAGGTGGTATAATCAATCTTCAGCGCCTGAGCAGCTTTTCTTTTATTGCCCCGCACCTGATTGAGCACTCGAATTATAAAGGCTCTTTCAGCCTCAGCCTGAGCATATTGTCCCACCTCTTTTAATCCTGCACCCTCACGTAACCTGATCTCGTTGGGTGTGGGTATTCTTATCGCCAGATGCTGGGGTTGAATGGTTTTGCCCTCGCACAAAATTATTGCCCTCTCTATAGTATTCTCCAGCTCCCTGACGTTGCCGGGCCAATGGTATTTATCCAAAAGGGATAAAGCCTCCTTGGAGATTTTCTTTTTGGGTTTTTTCATCTCTGCGCAATACTTTTTCACAAAATACTCAGCTAACTCCGGTATGTCCTCCCTTCTTTCCCTCAAAGGAGGAATGGTGATGGGAAACACGGACAATCTATAAAAAAGATCCTCCCGAAATTGATTTTTCTCAGTTGCCTTTTTTAAATCAGCATTGGAGGCGGCTATCACCCTGACATCTACCGATATGGTCTTGGTTCCTCCCAATCGTTCAAAGGTCTTGTCTTGGAGGACTCGAAGAAGCTTAGCCTGAAGGGCAATATCCAAGTCTCCAACCTCATCCAAAAAGATGGTGCCCCCTTGTGCTATCTCAAATTTTCCCATCTTCCGAGCCACAGATCCAGTATATGCACCTCTTTCCGATCCGAAAAGCTCGTTTTCTAAAAGCTCTCTTGGTATGGCGGCACAGTTGATAGCTACATATGGACCCTTTCTTCTTCTGCTCAGCTCATGTATGGCTCGTCCGAAAAGCTCTTTGCCTGTTCCTGATTCACCCAGAAGCAACACCGTGGTGTCAGAAGGAGCCACCTTCTTGATGAGCCTAGAGACCTCCTTCATCTTTTCGCACTTCCCTATAATCTCAGCATATCCTAAGTGGTGACCCAATTCTTCTCTTAGAAGAACGTTTTCTGCCCTCAATCTGCGATTCTCCAAGGCCCTTTTGATTAAAACGCTTAGATGATCTGTGTCGAAAGGTTTGGTGAGAAAATCGAAAGCTCCTCCCTTCATAGCCTCCACTGCCTTCTCTATGGTGCCATAGGCGGTCATCAGGATGACAGCCACATCATGATCCATCTCCTTTAATGAGGATAGCACCTCAATACCATCCATCTTGGGAAGCTTCAAATCTGTCAGCACCACATCGTATTTTCTTTCTTTGGCTTTCTCCAACCCCCTCTCACCATCCTTCACCCCTTCTACTTCATATCCCTCACTCTCCAAAGTTTTGGAGAGCATTTCTCTCATGCTATCCTTATCTTCAATCACTAAAATTGAAGGCATAGCCCCCTCCTTGTTGTCAAAAAAGATTCCTTGAGTCCTTTGAAAAACCCTGTTGCAGGGCTGGAAGCCCTGCCTACGGGGCGAAAGCTATCGATTGTCGCAGGTGAGGCAATCATCTCCCCTCATTTTCTTACATGTTTTCAGAGACCTTCTCTTCATGAAAAAACTATCATCTCACGTCTGAAATGATCGACACAAGTTGCCATCTCTTTCGATTGAGAAGCAAGATTGTATGAAAAATGGGCAAGGGCTCGACAAGGCTGGCAGAGGAACTTCAATACCTCTTGGAGAACCTCGTCCCCTATCCTCCTCTCCATAAAATGGAGAGGGAGAACAAGGAGGAGAGGTAATCAGACAAAATCTTTGCTACTTCGGAAATAAAAATTGCAGAAGCTGAATAACATCGGCATTTCCTATGTCGATGTATCAAGAGAACACTTTACGGCTCACAATATCGACAGGGACTGAAGCAGGAATCTAAAGCCTCGTCTCTGGTTTTGAAGATTATTTTGTTTCTTTCTGCCATTTGTAGAGCGTATTTGCAATCAGGTCGGTGAAATCGGAAGGAATGTTTGTTTCCTATATAATATTGCTCCCTTTCCGGAATCGGAATTGACCATATGCCGACTTTTTCTTTTCTTGCTTGTCTCTGCAGAGCGCAAAAATAATCTCTGTGTTTTAAATTCGGTGGATGAGTATATACCCAAGCTAGACCTCTTTTGATTAACTCAGCGTTAAGCAAAAGGCTGTCCACCCAAACATAGGCTAAGGTCCTTCCCCAAGTATCCTTCCTCTCCAAATCATATTCCAAGGCAATCTTTCCATTTTTCAATAGCTCCTGATTGGCTTTTACCGCTTCCCAGAAAAAAGGTTCACCTTCCTCAGGCGTATCTATCCCAACAAATCTTACTATATCACCATTCTGCAACACTATGGAATCCCCGTCTATCACCTTTGTTATCTTCCAACGACCGGGGTGAGGATAAAAAATTAGAATTAAAACAGCTACGGCTAATACGAAGGCCAGATAGAATATCCATCTGATCTTAATTGGACCATTTTTCATTTGGAGCTTAAGTTTTTGAATTTTTGGTTGCCGAAAGATAAGCTAAAGTTCTCTTTTTAGCCAATGGCTTCGTTTCTTACTGCAACAACAACTCGCTTGAGCCATCTTCGTTCTCCGTCACGTAGACTAAATTCTCCACTGAATCTTTGATATCGTCAATATGGGTGATCAAGAATATCTGCCTGAATCTATTTTTCAATCGGGCCAGTGCATTTAAGATATTCTCCTTTCGGAGCATATCTTGACTGCCGAAGATCTCATCTAATATGATGAAGGAGAATCCCACCTGGCTGGATTCGGAGATTAAAAGAGAGATGGCTATTCGAAGACACAGATTTGCTAAATCCGTCTCTCCGCCAGAGAAGCGGGTTATGGGAAACTTTTCCCCTTGGTCATAGATGTAGATTTCATAATCCTCATCCAGCTCCAAATCTTGATATCTGTTTTCACATAATTCTAAAAACAAATCTTTGGCATAGCGAGAAAGGGTAGGCCTTATTCGACCGATCAGAGAGACCCTGAAATCTGAAAATAACAGATCCAACTTCTCCAAATACCTTTGTTCTTCCTCCCATACCTTTATGTTTCGTTCCACCTGAATGGCATTTTTGATCTCCTCCTCCAGACGGTCGATTTCGTTTGCCATCATCTCCATCTGATGATCAATATCCTTTAAAGTCAGTTCATTTGAATGAACCTCCTTTCTTTTCTCCTCCAATTTTTTTTCTACATCCTGATATTCGCCTTCCGAAAAACTAAGCTTCGCAATTGCCCCTTTTATTTTTTTCTCCTCTTGAGTGACTTTTTGTATCTTTTCCTTCAACTCGTTTATGCTGCTCTCCACCTTGGGTAATCTCCTTAGCTGGGAGGTGAGTTCAGTTGATCTCTGCTTTAGTTTTTCCAAATTTTCTAACTTTTCTTTAAGCTCCTTGTGATGGAAAGGGTCATATTCTACATCACCTAAGTTCTGCAAAACCTCTTTTAAAGAGAGAAGGGTTTTCTCTTTTTCTTTTAAACCCCTTTCCAAATTTTGCTTCTCTCCCTCCAATCTGGAAAATCCCTCCAAAGAATTTTGTAACTTTTCCTTCTGCGTTTCCCACACAAGTTTTTCTTTTTTTAAATCTTGCCCCTTGTCCTTTATCCTTTTCCTTTCCCCTTCTATGGCGTTCAACCGTTTTTCTAAATGATTCTGTTCCTCTAAAAGATGCTGTCTGATCTTATGGTAATCGGAGCCCATAGGTCTTAAACAGCGGTCGCATACCGAATCGGGACCGAGTTCCTCTATATGTTTCAACTGCAACTCCAACCTGTTTTTTTCATCTTTTAGAGACTTATAAGATGCTTCCACCTTCATGTATAAGCTTCTCGTTTGCTCCAACTCCTTCTCCATCAAGGTTAACTTCTCTTTTGCCCCCTTTAGATCCTTTTCCATCCTTTCCTTGGGCTCCAGCTCTTTTTTTATCAAAGCCAATCTTTTTCGATCCGAGGCAAGCGAGGCTTCAATATCCTTGATCTGATTTTGTGTGACTTTTTGGTGTTCTGCTTTTATCCTTCGTTCATCTAAGATGGAAACCTTCCTTTTGGTCTCCTCATAAGGGATCAAAAGCTCCTTCAGTTTTTCTCTCTCCGAATCCAGAGCCACCAGATTCGCCTTCTCCCCTTCCTGTGATTTTAGCTGAGCTCTAAGGCTTTGTATCTGGGTTTGGATTATGCCTTTTTCTTGGTTGAGGCGAATATGTTCTTCATATTTCGACTTCAGGCTCTTGTGGAGTTCTTCTATTTCCTTAAAGTAGATAAACTCAGAGTTAAACTTTTGTTTTGTGTCCTTAAATTTTTCCTTCAGAGAAGACAAAACTTTGAACTTTTCCTTCTTTTGTTCACGAAGAGCGCCTTTGTCCTTCAGATGCGACCGATTAAGCTCAAGCTTTATCTCAAGCTCTCTTTTGTCGGCTCGCAGGCTCTTCAAAGCAGTATCCACAATTTCGATTCCCAGCATGCGAGCCAAGAGCTCTTTCCTTTTATGTGGCTGAAAATCAGAAAGGGTGTTTAGTTCCCTTTGTTTGGCATAAAAGGAGGTCATAAAAGCTCTATAGTCCATGTCCAGGGTTTTCTGAATAAATTGATTGACTGAATTGTTTCCTCGGGCTATTACTTTTTTATTTATGATCACCGAAGCATCCACCATGTGAGATGTTCCCCTTAGCTCACGCACTACCTGAAAGTGGTCTCCATTCATTTCAAAATCCAAAATCACCCGACACGCCTCCATTTTGGAAGCGAAGATGGATTTAATTTGATCTTTGCTGGTGCGAGAGGCATCGGTGCCAAAAAGGGTCCAGGCAACAGCCTCCATCAAGGTGGATTTTCCGGCGCCGTTGTTCCCTATGATTCCCACCATCCCATCCGGGAACTCCAGCTCCGCCTGCTTAAATCTTCTATAATTCTGCAGTTGAATTCTTTGAAGATACATATCTCAAAAAAATTGAGGCTCTTCTCTAAAAAAGTTGGATCCTATGAACATTGATATGAATACTTGGAAAATAGAAGTTTCATCTCCTACCTTCCTCCCTCCATTATATAAAGAGGTGAAATGGAACGATGTTCTTTGAATTAACATCTTCTTAGCCTTTGGCACTCAAGTTCGTTCCTCCCCTTCTTGTGGTGTCACAGATAAATATTTCAAGCCCAACTCAAGCAACCTGTGCTTCTTCAGATTCTCCACCGGCACCTGTTTTAGAAATTCCTCGAATTCGATGTTCAGTTTACCAATGGATGATTTTCCTGGTTGATCCTTTACCTTTTCTTCCTTTTTCTCAAATCTTAAGTCAAAGTGAAAAGCCTTCGACTTAAGTTCAGCAATTTTGCGAAAATCGATAGAATTGTATATATGTTCCGGGATGTCTTTGACCTTTAATCTCACTATCTTCTCAGCGATGTCTTCGGTTTCGGTCCTTTTCTCAATTTCCTGTAAGATTTGTTCCTGATCTAAATTCTTAGCATTGATGAAAGGTAGCTCAATCATATCTCGCGTGGACACTGGATGAAATTTTATCTGTTTGTCCTTCAAATTAACTTCCACAAATCCCTTCTTTTGACCCAACTCAGCTAAGGACAATCTTTCGGTGGATCCGGCATAATATGCGTCAGATTTCACTTGGCAAAAACGGTGATAATGCCCCAGGGCCACATAATCAAAGGGGAGCTCCAGATAGGAGGAAGGAATCTGTTGCTCCGCCAGCTCGCCCATGGAGAACTCAGGAATTCCTGCCACTACTCCATGTAACATCAGAATGTTAAACCTATCTTGACCATCAACTCTCACCTTGGCTACCTCATTGGCAAAATCTTCCTGATTCAGACAATGAGGAATGGCATGGATGGTAGTTTTCTCCAGCTTTATCTGTTCATACCGATTTCTATATACCAGATGAAGGTAAGGAGATAATACCTCAAAAAATGAAAAAACCGATCCTACCGCTCGTTGCTTCGGAGTATCATGGTTTCCCGATATGATCACCATGGGGATTTGCAAGCTGACGATTCGCAAAATCTGCCTGATGGCAAAATTGATGATTCGATTGGTGGGTCTGACCGAGTGAAAGAGGTCACCGGTATGCAGAACGAAATCGGGTTTAAGCTGGATGATCTGATCAATTGCAAATTCAAAAGATTTGCAGATATCTTCTTCCCGCTGGTTGAAGCCAGAAGGTGAGAGCTTTCGGGAAAATCCACTTGCTCCCAGATGGCTATCCGATACGTGAACAAATCGCATAAGAAGGTAAATTATCCGTTAATTGGATTCTGCCTAACCGCTGAGAGAGCTCCCTCTTGGAGTTAGACCTTTTCTTTTCTGGAAGAAAGGAGTGGATGGCTAACCCTCTCCACAAGGATCCACATACCCAAAATAATCCATATAATAAAATCTGGGAACGCCATCTTTTGCAAAAGGAAGCTATGATCTTAAATTCCTTTGTCTTATTAGTAAAAACCCCTAAGCTCCGACACTCCATCCACCCTTAGAAGAACTCTCGGTCTATTTTCACCCTTTCGAATCCTTTCTCCTCCTTAACTCGATCCTTCAGCCAATCTTCATAAAGGTGTATCTTAGCTGGGATAGCAAAGGGTGATTGTGGAGAGGTGATCAAAGCCTCACCCGCTTCCAGCATTTGAATTTCCGTGCCCAGATCAGAGATATCCTGCTTGGCTGAGGATTTCACTATATTTCGGTCCCGTTCATCAGCCAATCCCAGAATGAAAAGGGTGTTGAATTGAGACAAAAGTTCCTCATCGATCAATTTAGGCTGTTGAGTGATGGCACACAATCCGGTTTTAAATTTTCTTCCCTCTCTGGAGATCTGAGCGAAGATGTTTATGTCGGATCTTCCCTTTTGTGAAAGTACCCTCTGGGCCTCCTCCATCACGATGATGGTGGGCAGAAGCCTTTTGAACTTCGTCGGGTCTTGATAAGCTTTGGTGTGATGATAGAATACCGCCCGGGATAAAACCGCCGAGACCAACAGCTCCTCCTGTTCTGACATGTTGGAGGTATCCACCAAAACCAGCTTGCCCGATTCAAGATCGGCGATCACGTTTCTGGTGATGGATAGTTCTGGATCCTGATGGATGAAGGGAAGCCTTAAAATTTGTTCCACCCTTCTTTGAATTACCGCAGCGGTCGATTCGAAGAATCCCTTTCCTCCTGAAAATTTGATCAAAAGATCCTCCAATTTGATATGAGCGATCTGCTCCATCCAGTTCTCACCAAAAAGATATCTTGCCGTATAGAGGAGTTCAACCTGTGGCTGGGTGAAATCGTATATGTGACGAAAGTCTTTTATATCTATCTCCCGTGGGCTTATTTTCAGCTTGTTGTGAGGACCTTTTAGATTCCGCGAGCTGTAAACTCTCAGCCGTTTTTCCGACAAGGGATGATCAACCAAACCCTTATGATGCGGGTCCCCACCACCATCATAGTATTCGCCATGGGGATCCAAGATAAGCATGCTGTATCTAGAAGATTCCATCACCTTTGCTGAAAGAACTTTCATCAGATTGCTCTTCCCCATGCCGGTGGTGGCGAAGATCCCGATGTGATATGGAAAGATCTCCCCTGAGATTCCCACCCGAAAGTCTAACACTTCCTCGCCCGATCTTAAAAATCCGATCTCCAGATCGCCCATAAAATTTTTAAGAAATTGAAAATCCTTCTTCTGAGGGATCCTCACCTTGGAGAAATGAGAGGGGATAGTTTTAGGCTTTTTAAAGTCATTCCCTTTAATATATCCCAAGGGGACACATCGACCAACCTTGTAAAGCCTTCTTTCCTTTTCATAGAAGCAGAAAGGCTCTTTTTGCTTATCCAGAAGCATCATATTTCCTGCAGTTCTCTCGGACCAATTAGGATCAGAAGCCTCCACACCATAGCTTATATCCACCACCCTCAAGAGATAGGGTAGTCCTCTTTCCTCATCCTCAGCCAGAAGTATATCCCCTAAATGTAGATCCTCCTCATAAAAGGTCCGAAAATACAATTCGGTTATCTTCTTTCCGATTATTCTTCCCTTATAATCCATCTCCATATCCTTTTCATTCGTTGTGTATCTCAGATTTGTAGTAGCTTGATTCATCAAGCCCGACAAAAGGATTTAACCCGATCGCAACTATTTCTTTTTATTTGACCTGATTTTCATCTATTCAAATCTGCATTTAGCAACTCATGAAAATCGACAAACAAAAGATCCCAGTCGGTGGTGGTGACGCCTTTCTCAAAAGCTTTGGACTGCAACTTATATCTGATGTCTTCTATCTCTGATAAGGTTATTCGAGAGAGGTTATGAGCCTCTGCCAGAGGATAAGGGTAGCCCAAAAAAGCTGGGTCGCCTGCGAAAAAGGATAAAATGGAGAAAATCAAATTCACATCCACTGGATCGAGTTGATTTATATCTACTCGGAAAGCAAAATCGGATGAAGCTTTGAGCTTTGCCACATATATCTTCCCCAGATAGCCAGGGCTTTTGACATGAAGCCTCTGGTCAGAAATCTGACAGAACCATTTTGAATTGGGCAGAAAATTTTCAGCTTTCTTCATCACTGCCGGAATCAAAGAAGATTTGTCTCCCCAGTAAATGGTGCTGGTTTTGCTCACCCCTACCAGATGAACACCTTTATCTTTGGCTTTTTGAGCGAGCTTAAGCAGGAAGTTATAAGGTGGAGCAATGCTTGCCTTAAGCGAACCATCCACAAGCAACATATCACCACTTTCCAGCTGATCTAAAAGCTTTTGAGTTAATTTCCATTCGGTGAAATTTCGGAGGCGATCTAATATCTTCTCCGTTCCAGGAGCTTTTGAAGGTTCCTCACCCACAAGATCATAATAAGTGGAAGCATACATCTGAGAAAGGTTAGCCTGTGAAATCACCTTTAGCTGTAAGGGTATTACCTTCTGATCAAGCTTCTTCCTTCCTCGATAGATAACTGCGCTCACCCGATATACACCGATTAAAAAAGATCTTCCTTTAAGCACAGTAGCAGAACCTCCATCCACTACCCCAACCCTCCCTTTCGGCTCCTGTTCCTCTATTTTATGGAAGGACAGCTCATCTAAGTTTTTGTTCAGAATTAATGGCTCCTTCGCCTCGTCTTCTGAATCGACCTCGATATAAGAGGGCTTTTGATCCAATGCCTCCCGAATAAAGCTTATTGCATAGTTGATCTCCTCATCGATGGTTTCGTCTATGTCCAACATTTTTTCCTTTTTATCCTCCAACTTAATTTCGTCTGCTAAGATTTCTGGTTTTCATCCGATTTTATGTTAAAATTTTGTATCTTCCACTTTCCTCTCTTTTTATGCAAGAAGAGTTTTAAAGGCTTCTCCATCTGTTTCTTTTCTCCGCTCTCTGTAGAGTATTCCAAACTCAACCTCAGTTTCACCTCAGCGCTATCCCTTATGATTACAAAGCTCTTTTTTGCTATACGGGCGCTCTTAAGTTTTCTCCCCAAGGAAAGACTGTCCAGAATTCGGGAGGATAGGTTTTTTTTCCTATCTTGCACAAGCGAGTCCAGCACCGCTTTACTTTTATGATTTGCCCCTCTTTCAAATTTCACCAGAAGTTGTTTTATCAGCGCTACATCATCTTCTGGTTTTTTGCCCACACATCCCCAAGAAAACGATGCCAGAAAATAGCCCCAGATAAAAAGAAGTAAATATCTTTTTCTGTTCATTTTAACTTGTTAACTTGCGGTGATGATTTTCGCCTAAAAGCCGATACAATTATAAAAAGAAGGAGGGCAAAATACAACCATTATTTTTGAAAAACACTTTCAAAGGTTGCGTAAAAAAAGTGAGGGCTCACCCTGGTCGGATAGGGGGGCTATAAAACTATCCTTGAGGAATCCAGAGCTTGCCCTCATATAACTTTTCTTTTGATTTTTTGAATTCCGAATCAAATATAGGAAATATTAAAAATTGCGTCAAGAGAA
>JAOZNS010000297.1 GCA_029933635.1 Candidatus Zixiibacteriota bacterium
TAACACCTTATCCCGGGCATACTGACCATCTGGTATCGGACCCATTTGAGGTCTTCTCTTTATCTCATAATTTGTATATTTAACCGGTGAGATCTTCCCCCCTCCGGAGTTTTGTTCCTCTCAATTAGATTAAACTCCTCCAAGGGAAGATCTCCGGTGTTTTTTTATCCCAGAAGAAAAAAACTTTCTGCTCGGTCCTCAACTCTCTCCTCCATCTTTTCCACCAATCCTGCCCCTCCTTTTCACCATATAATAGGCAAAAAAATCTTGACTCAAAGGTTATGGGGACGTAATATATAGTGGTGATTTCGGGCCCATAGCTCAGTTGGTCAGAGCAACTGACTCATAATCAGTGGGTCGCAGGTTCGAGTCCTGCTGGGCCCATTTTAATTATCCCCAGCCGAAAAATCCATCTTCTGGAAAGCATTTCTCACTAAAAAGCCCACCGACCTGTTCAGATATTCATTCGTATACAACTAAGATAAAAATTGTTCACGGCAAAATCTACCCATAAATCGTCAGCTTTGCCCGTGTCCCCTTCTGAGCATATCTGTTATTGTTTGCCTGTAAGGCATTGAAGAAAAAATTTATTTCAAATAAGATAACCATCAGACAGATTAAAAGACCAAAAGAGATGCAGCGCTGGGACGTTTCTTTGTTAGATTGGGAAAAATTGGCTTGACATGTAAGGACGATTACTTAGCTTATAAAAAATCTTCAATTCTTTGTTAACGGAAATGCTGAAACTTAAATTTGTTTTTTTCTGGTTAACTTTTTCTCTTCTCCGAATAACTCTCTCTTATGCCACTCTCCCGGTGAGATTGAAAGCGGTGGACACACCCAATGATAGGGGAGGAAGCATCACCCTCAGAATTGAACCTTTATCATCGGATACCACAGAAGTTAAATATAAGATCCTGAGATCAACTGAACAAGAGAACAGTTTTCAGTCAATAGGGTGGGTCACGCCAAAAGATACTATATTCATCGACACCCAAGTGGAAGACGGAGTGAAATATTTTTATCTCTTGCAGGCAAACAAGGGAGACGACGTCTTATTTTCAGCAGTTTCCGGGCCAGTAGCGTCTAAAGGTCAATGGTTCAATACCCAACGTATCAATGTCCTTTTAGGTGTGCTCATCTGTTTGTTGTTCATCCTCAGTTTCATCTTCTATGGAAAGAGAGGTAAGAAATTTTATATCCGACCCATTGCTGGCTTGCAGGCGATAGATAACGCTATCGGAAGAGCCACCGAGATGGGAAAACCTATACTTTATTCCTCCGGGCTGGGCAAGATGGACCGGGTGGCGACCATGGCATCCATGAACATCTTATCCAGCGTGGCTGAGAAGACCGCGGAATATGATACTCCTCTGATCTTCCCCAACTATGATCCGGTGGTGATGGCCACCGCTCAGGAGGTGGTGTTTGAGGCGTATTCCAAGGCAGGACATCCCGAAGCCTATCATCCGGAGAACATCTTCTTTGTAACCCAGAGTCAGTTTGGTTATGCCGCCGCGGTGGATGGAATCATGACCCGCCAGCTTCCTGCCACCAATCTTTTTTTTGGAACTTTTGAGGCAGAGGCTTTGATCCTTGCGGAGACGGGCAATTCCATCGGAGCGCTACAGATCGCCGGAACAGATTCCTCCATCCAGCTTTCCTTCTTCATCGTGGCCTGCGATTACACCTTGATAGGAGAAGAACTCTTCGCCGCCAGCGGTTACTTGACCCAAGATCCAAAAATTTTGGGAAGCATAAAGGGACAGGATCTTTTGAAGGCACTGGTGGTCTGTTTGATCATAATTGGAGGAATTGCCGGAATCTTAAGATGGGATTGGTTCATCCAACTCTTCACGGTTGGATGAAATCACTTAAGGTGACCAAGGAATGCAAAGAACAATTCCTACAGTTGTCTGTTTCGTCTTCGGGTTTTTCATGTTGGTTCAGTTTTTCATTCCTCATCGGGCCTCTGTTTCCATTTATCAGACGACGCTGGATTGGATGCAGATAATTTTTGTCTTCACCCTGCTGGTAGGTGTAATAAGCTATGCTAAACTAAATGCAAAAAAGATTGTTCGAAATGAAACCGGATGGAGATACAATCTGCTTGGAATGGTAGGTTTGATTCTGATGGTGATTCTGGGATTGTGGAAGGGGACCGGTGAGAAAACTCCCTTTTTGTGGGTATTCAATAACTTACAGGCCCCCATGCAGTCCACCATGTTTTCGCTTTTAGCATTCTTTGTGGCATCAGCGGCGTATCGAGGATTTCGTGCCCGAAGCTGGGAAGCAGGATTGCTTCTTTTTATCGCCATAGTGGTGATGCTGGGGCGAGTTCCTTTGGGGAATTTTATCTCCCACCGGATCCCGGATGCTGGCAACTGGATCTTACGAGTTCCCAGCATGGCGGCAAAACGAGGACTTTATATAGGAATCGGTTTGGGAACCATCTCAACATCTTTGAGGATAATCCTGGGGATAGAGAGAACCTACTTGGGAGGAAAGTAAAATTGAAAGTTTAAAATTCAAAATTGGCAAAATCTTCATGCGAGAGTATGCATTTTTTGATTTTTTTATATCCAGTTTTTTAATCTCTCATTTTGAATTTTTAATTCATGCATGATTTCGCCATGTCCCGACAATTGATATACATTTTGATTGCCCTCTCGGTCGCGATCCCACTGGTGATCAAAATCGGG
>JAOZNS010000298.1 GCA_029933635.1 Candidatus Zixiibacteriota bacterium
ACAGGCTATAAGCTCTTTATCCTCAAAGGCACCTAAGAAACTATCCACAACCGTGGCTGGAGTTGTCCAGCTTATCCCCCCATCGGTGGATTTATATACAAACAGCCCGTTAAAGTTAACCCCACTTTGATAAGAGAGGATAACCGCATAGAAGTTTCCCAAGGTATCGACGGTCAAACCAGGGTCTGAATGTCGGGGATAAGGCGTTCCACTGAAAAGCCCATCGCTCCAGCTCCAGCCTCCATCTGTGGAGAACCCATGTCCCACCCTTCGATAACCCAATCTAAAATCACGCCAAACCGCCACCAGATTATCCGGATTTTGGGGATTGACCCATATCTGCTCCTCATTTTGAACCTGGGTGGTGGTATCGTGATTGATCTTGACATTGGATGAATCCTGAAAATAGACGGAGAAGTCACGAGCCAATGTATCTGCTTCAATCGCCAACAGAGCTAAGGGAAAAGGTCGTGGGGGCTCCTTAGGATAAATCACACCACTCCCTGAGGCTATTACTGTTAGGATCAGTAGGAATCCCATAAGGACAAATCTTTTCATGGTGTTTCTCCTTTTAAGTTTAAAAAAAATAGAATAAGGTAGCGTCTCCTATTTGAGGTAAAGAAATTGATGGAACCCTTTTTTAGAAAAAAACAAAACATTTCTATTAGGATTATACGCAGTCAAGGCTTTTTATGAAAATTAACTCGGGGAAAATTTAAAGGCAAAAGTTATGTTTATCGAAGTTGCGGAGCATAAACATCTAAATCTGTCAAAGACGTAGGAAAAGTGTAAGGTAACTTAGCTTTCCTTTTGGCATATTTTTGGAGATAAACCACAAAGACAGAACCTTTATCCGGCTGACTGCGAAATTCTATCCGTCCTCCTAGGTTATTTACCAACCTCTGCACTATGGCCAATCCCAGACCGGTCCCATTCTTCTTAGTCGAATAGAAAGGAGAGAAAATCTTTTCTTTTTGCTTATCGGTGATTCCTTTTCCCTGATCAGCGATGGCCACCGCGACCCACTCTGATTCTTCTTGCTCCTCATCCTTGAAATAAAATTGCTCCCATCGATTTAACGTCTTATCAGTTATCAGTATCTCCCCCCATCTCCCCTCCATGGATTCCATAGCATTTACCAAAAGGTTAAGGATTATCTGCTTGATCTGATTCTCTTCACCCAGGACATATTTCACACCTGAGGAGAAAGCTTTTCTTATGGAGATGTTTTCTTTGAAGGATGGGTGTTTTTTAGCAATTTCAATAACCTCATCCAATACCCGGAAGAGTTCCACCTTGCTTAGCAGGGAAGGACCGATGCGCGCGTAGCTCAAAAAATCGGTCAAAATCTGGTTTAACCTTTCGGTCTCCTTTAAGATAAGATCCAAAAGTTTTCGGTTCTCCTCCGATAAGGAGAGTTCCTCCTTTAAAACCTCCACCGAGCCTGAGATGGAGGCTAAGGGGTTCCGGATCTCATGAGCGATTCCGGCAGAAAGCTCTCCTACAGCCGCCAATCTATCAGCCATTCTGATTCTTTCCTCCAACTTCATCACCTCAGAGAGGTCTTGGAAGACGGCAATTACCCCCCTGGTACCCTTTTCTCTATCTTTTAGCATGGATGTGCTTATTCCGATGGGAATGTTTCGGTTGTTTCTATCTGCGATGTATAGAAGTCCTCGACTGTCTTCTTGGTTAAACCTTATCACCTGAGTGATTTTTTCTGCTAACTGGGGCATCCTTTGCTGAAAGACTTCCCTGCAGTCTTTCCCCTTCACCTCTGATTCTGAATATCCTAAAATCTCCTCTGCCGCCTGATTAAAATAAACTATCCTTCCTTCGGTATCAGTGGTGATAAGCCCGCTTTTTAGATGTTTTAATATCTGGTCTGTGTCCGCCTTTATCTTATCTAATTCCAAGGAAGCACTCCATAGCTGTTGTCCCTTTATTTTCAATCTTTGAGCCAGATATCCGCTAATAAAAGCCACCAGAAAGAAGGAGCAGACGTAAAGGAAAGCCTGATAAAATAAAGCATCATTGGCAGAAAGCAGATTCTTGATGGAGAACCCCATTCCCTCCTCCAACCAGAGGATGGAAAAATAAGCCAGGCTAATCAGTCCTGCCACGGTTACGCTTCCAATCAAACTGTAAGCCAAACTGGCGGAAAGTATGGTCAAAACAAAAAGGATGGTGAAGGGGCTATCGACCACTCCGTTATAGTAAACAACACCAGTCTCAACCGTCACTTCTAAAGCAAGCTGTAAGAATACTATCACCCCAAAGAGCAGAGGAAAGCTTTGTCTCAGATTAAACGCAATAAGCAAAAGAAGAGCTAAGGTGGCTAAGGAATAAATGGCGAAAGGAAGCACCAGGGGATCTGGCACTTTTAAGAAAAAGACCACGATGACCAACAATAGCACAAATATGGCCAGTCGAGATAAAAGAAGCCAAGGGATCTTAGAATGAGAGGGTTCTGCCTTGTTCACATCCATTTAGATTTACCATTAATTTTGGTTTTTCTGAAGTTCTGGCAATCGAGACGTTTTATCAAAAACTTGCACCACCGCTCGAAGATGCAGTGGTGCAAATGAGAAGTAAGTTTATTCTATGGCTTTATTCAATGAACTAAATTTGACTTATTGTATCTTTCCAATGATCTCGAACATCGGCAGATACATGGCTATAAGTATTCCACCAA
>JAOZNS010000299.1:0-506 GCA_029933635.1 Candidatus Zixiibacteriota bacterium
TAGGGACCAAAGAACTTTCCAAGAAAGGGGAGGTTGAAGAATCGACAACTACGGATATGAGCCTTCCTGTAAAATCTGCCTTGCGAACCTCTTCAGCTGTGGATCATTATATGGCGAATGAAAAGGTGATTCCGAAGATAAGAGAGACCGACACTTTGATGCAGGTGGATGAATTGAAAAGAATAATACAAACCGGGAAGGCTCATATCGAAGAGAACCCGGCTGATTCTTTGAACCAACAAGGTTATCTGCAGGTAGCGATGGGCTATTATCTTCTGGCGAAGATCAGCCAGGATACCACCCTCATTTCGGGAGGCTCAGAAGTCATAGAGGGATATCTTGAGCACATAAAAGATCAAGCGGTTAAGGACAAATTAAGCCACACGCTGAAAAAAATAAAAGCACTGAGAGAAAGATGAAGAGTTTTAAAGGAATATTTCTTTTCATGACTTGTATAAAGGATAGCCGTTGGCAGTTAACATTGAACTTTTGAACGTTTAAACTTT
>JAOZNS010000299.1:516-2408 GCA_029933635.1 Candidatus Zixiibacteriota bacterium
CCAGAAGAAAAAAGTAAAATAACATAATCCTCAATTACTACCATTTTTCCACCTCTTTTTTTAAAGGAGTTGGGTCATGAAAAGAACACTCGGCACAAGCTTGATTTTGGTGGTCTTCTTCAGCGCAATTGCGCTGGCTGACGGTTTCATCATTCCCATACCTCCTCATCCGGACAAACCCTTCCCGCCTGATCTATCCATAAAATATCATCATGTGGACATAAGGATCGACAACCAGGTGGCACACACGGAGGTGGATCAGGTTTTCATAAACAACTATCATCGTGATATCGAGGGGACCTATATCTTTCCCATACCGGAGGATGCCTCTATCTCCAAGTTCTCCATGTTTGTGGGAGGCGAAGAGATTAGGGGGAAGATATTGGACAAAGACGAAGCCCGAAGAATCTATCAAGACATCGTTCGTAGAAAAAAAGACCCTGCCCTTCTGGAATATTTCAAGGATGGGATGTTCAAGGCTTCAATCTATCCCATTCCAGCTCATGGCGAGACCCGCATCAAACTGTATTACTCAGAGATTTTGAAGCTCTCCGGAGGAATATGTGGTTATCACTACACCTTGAACACGGAGAAGTTCTCCAAAGATCCATTGCAGAGCGTAAAGGTCAACATGGAGATAAAATCGAAAACTCCCATAAAGAGCATCTACTCTCCCTCGCATAATATTAGAATTGAAAAAGAGGACGATCATCATGCCAAAATAACCTACGTGGAGGAGAACACCCGTCCGGATAAGGACTTTTTTCTCTACTATACCATCTCAGAGAAGGAGGTTGGTTGCAATCTTCTCCCCTTTGAAGATGAAGACCATCAGGGTTACTTTTTAGCTATGATTTCTCCCCAGGTGGAGGTTGCGGCGGACAAGACCTCAAGCAAAAACATAATCTTCATTCTGGACACCTCGGGAAGCATGAAAGGAGAGAAGATAAGACAGGCCAAGGGAGCGTTATCTTTTTGCTTAAACAGTTTGAATGAAGGCGATCGATTCAACCTAATTGATTTCGACGACCAGATAAAAAGCTTCAAGACCGGCCTGGTTCAGGCAAAGCAGGAGAATGTCCGCCAAGCTCTCACCTTTGTGGACCGGTGTGAGGCTGATGGGGGAACCAACATAAACGATGCACTGCTTACCGGCCTAAAGCATATCGAAGAGGTAAGCGGAGCTTCCTTCATTATCTTCCTCACCGATGGTCTGCCCACGGTAGGACAGACGGATATCAACGCCATTCTCAAAAACGTGAAAGGAGCAAACCAGTCCTCCACCAGGATATTTGTATTCGGGGTGGGCTATGATGTAAACACCCGTCTTTTGGATCGATTGGCTCAGGATAACCATGCTACCTCTGATTATGTTCGCCCATCTGAAGATATCGAGGTGAAGGTCTCCAGCTTCTTTAAAAAGGTTTCCCATCCCATTTTAACCGATATTAAGCTTTCATTTGAAAGGGTAAAAGTCTATGATCTTTATCCTAAAGAGCTTCCCGACCTCTTCAAAGGATCTCAACTTCTTGTGCTGGGTAAATACAAAAATGGGGGATATACCAGAGTAACGCTTACCGGTTCTACTGACGGTGACACTCGCAGATTCAACTATGAGATTAACTTCTCTCCGAATAATAGGTATGATTTCATCCCCCGTCTATGGGCCACCCGAAGGATTGGGTATTTGGTTGACCAGCTGAGACTCCACGGACAAGACCAGGAATTGGTAGAGGAGGTGGTTCGACTTTCCAAAAAATACGGGATCATCACCGAATATACCTCCTTTCTGGTGGATGCTGACTACACACTGGCCGCCCATGAGCTGGCACCGCAAGCGTCGAAAAGGTTAATGGAATCCTCTCTTGACCTGGTGGGTGCTGGGGCAGTGT
>JAOZNS010000299.1:2418-2693 GCA_029933635.1 Candidatus Zixiibacteriota bacterium
TGCTCAGGCTCTGCAGGCTCCTCAAGGCTATCTGGATGCGGAAGGAAAAGAGCAGAGAATAAACAAGATAGTCCAGATTGGCAACCGGACGTTTTTCAACAAAAACGGACTCTGGGTGGACTCAGAATATGAGGGAAAAATCGAGCCGATAAAGGTGAAAAAACTCTCTGAAGCATATTTCAAGCTTCTGAGCAAAGTTCCGGAGGTGGGGAGATTCTTTGCACTGGGTGATGAGGTGCTCTTCCTTCTTCATGGCAAAGCCATTCACATCTCGT
>JAOZNS010000083.1 GCA_029933635.1 Candidatus Zixiibacteriota bacterium
AAAAGCCAAACTATTTAATCTCTCACCTCAGCTCTTAACTAACTTATCGACCCGCATGGGCTTGGCTTTTTGCTGCTGAGGCTTGACTCAGCACATCCTTTCCGTATTGGTATCCCTTGTCGAAAGCTTTTAGGTTCAACTCTATCAGTTTCTCTCTGAAGGAACTTTTAATTGCCTTTTTTGCGGATTCGGGTCTGATCAATTGAGTCACCGCGGTAAAGAAGCCGAACATGACGATATTAGCCACTATTTTTGCCCCCATCTCTTCAGCGAAACGGGTGGAAGGGATGGCAAAAACTTTAATTCCCTTTTTTATCCGCTCTGGCTTGACCAGATCATCGTCAATTATTAGAGTCCCACCCTCTTTTATATTCTCACCATGTTTGGTAAATCCTTCCTGCGACATCGCTACCACCACCTCGGGAACGGTGACATAAGGATATAAGACCCTTCCATCGGAAATCACCACCTGAGAGCTACAGGCGCTTCCCCTTGCCTCCGGTCCAAAGCTCTGAGTCATGGTGGCTTGCTTTCCATCGTAGATGGATGCCGCCTTTCCTAAAAGGTATCCAAAACGAATCACTCCCTGCCCACCGAATCCGGTTATTCTTAGCTCAGTCAGCATCGGGGACCTCCATGTGGAACAAATTTATCCTTTAGCCTCTGTTTGAGCCAATCATTATGAGCGTCCAAAAAGGTGGGTCTTTCCCGATCGATGAATTTGCCCACGATGATCTTTTTCTGAAATTCAATATCCAGCTCCCTTGTATCTGCACCATGTTTGATTACGCTATTGTCATGATAGAACTTCATCAGGTCCAGACCCGTGCCCAATTTATTTCTGCGGGCGTAGATGGTGGAACAAGGACAGACGATTTCAACAAGGGAGAACCCCTTTTTGTTCAGTGCCTCCGTCATCGAGCGGGCAAGCCTTCGCACATGCAGGGCGGTCCAGCGAGCAACATACACCGCACCACAGGATGCGGCCAAATGGGGTATGTTAAAAGGCTGTTCAAAATTACCATAAGGGGAGGTGGAGGTGTTAGCGGTAAGCGGAGTGGTGGCGGCAACCTGTCCGCCAGTCATGGCATATATGAAATTGTTGATGCACAAAACCACAATATCCATGTTCCTGCGGGCGGCATGGATGAAATGATTACCTCCAATGCCCACGATATCTCCATCTCCGCTGAAGACCACCACCTTAAGCTCCGGATTGGCCAGCTTCAATCCAGTGGCAAAGGGAATAGCTCGCCCATGAGTGGAATGAAAAGAATCCAGCTTTATATAGCCTGCAATCCTGCCGGAACAACCTATCCCAGAAACCACACAGACTTTTTCCAAAGGGATTTCGGTCCTTTTTAAAGCTTCGGCAAAGGCAGTCACCGCGGTTCCTATTCCGCAGGTGGAACACCAGATATGCGGAATGCGATCCATCCGCAACAAGGACTCCATGGGATGTTCTGCCACCTCAACCGGTTGAGCTGTTGCAGTAGCTTTCATTTTACCGCCTCCTTAATAGCATTATATATGTCCTCCGGGTCATGCACCCATCCTCCTCCATGTGGAACCAGAAACGTCTTAGCCTTTCCGGCAACGCATCTTTGCACTTCATAAAATAGCTGTCCGTAGTTCATCTCCACCACCACAAAAGCCTTAACCTTGTTTGCCAGTTGCCGTACCCTTTTTTCAGGGAAGGGCCACACTATGATTGGTCGAAGAAGCCCAACTTTTATTCCTTCCCTTCTGGCCTTCTGAAGTGCGGGGATTGAGACACGGGAGCTTATCCCATATGAGAAGATCACCACCTCCACGTTCTCCATCTCCATCTCTTCTAAATCCTGTAACTCATCTGCATGCCGTCTGATCTTCTCCACCAGTCTTCTCACCAGCTTCTCCTGTGCCTGCCAGTTCATTACCGGATAACCTTTCTCATCATGGGTCAGACCGGTGATGTGAATTTTATACCCATCCCCAGCTTTGACCATCTCTGGCACCAGATCCTTCCCCGCTTTGAAAGGCAAGTATTGATCCGGAGGAAGTTTGGTATATCGACGAGGATAAAGTTCTATCTCATCGGCCTTGGGAATTACCACCTTTTCGGTCATATGACCTACACATTCATCTGTCATCACCATGACCGGAGTCCTATATTTCTCGGAAAGGTTAAAAGCCTTTATTAACAATTCGAAGCACTCCTGGGGTGAGTTGGGGGAAAGCGCAATGATCTCATAATCTCCATGAGAACCCCAGCGTGCCTGCATCATATCTGCCTGTCCAGGGAGCGTGGGAAGACCGGTGGAGGGTCCTCCTCTCTGAACATTTATCACCACACAGGGGGTCTCCAACATCGCCGCCAGCCCGATGTTTTCCATCATCAACGAGAAACCGGGACCGGAGGTGACGGTCATAGATTTGACCCCTCCCCAGGCAGCTCCCACCACGGCTGCCATAGAACCTAACTCATCCTCCATCTGAATGAAAATTCCTCCCACTTCGGGAAAGCGTTCGGATATTCTCTCTGCCACTTCAGTGGAAGGGGTGATGGGGTATCCTGCCACGAAACGACAGCCCGCAGCAATTGCCCCCTCCGAGCAGGCATGATCGCCATCTAAATAATGCTCCCCGGTCAAAACCCCTTTAGGATCAGCTTTCAACTTTGTCTACCTCCTGCACAGGTTTTTTGGTTTTTGTCTTCTTCTTAGATTTTTCAGTCACAAATATGGCAAATTCCGGACAGAGCATCTCACAAAGTCCACAGAAGACGCAGGTGTTCTCCTTAGCCACATAAGGGGGATGATATCCCTTGGTATTGAATTCGGTCGACAGCTCAAGCACATCCTTGGGACAATATTCCACGCAGAATCCACAACCTTTACATCTTTCTTTTATGATGTGAAGCTCACCGCGGGGAACCTCCAGTTTATCAGCATCTAAAGGTTTCCGCCAGAATTTTCCCATCGAGGGGGAAGTCATAATCTCACCTCCGCCAGAAGTTGAAAGAAGGATCTGTCACTAAACTTCACTTCATCCAAATAAAATAAATTCCATTCTCTTTTAGTCAAGTTATATTTTTCACAAACTCCAGAGGCATAACATAGTTCATACGTCTTTGCAGGAAAAAGATTGGGCAAACGACAAGGATGGAATCTCTTTTTATCCTCTATTTCAGGGTGTTTTTTCAGGCAATCATCTCCTCTACAAACGATCTTTATTCTGTGTCTTTCTAAGAAATGGCGAAAGTTAAAGAATGTCCACAATTCACTTGACATAAGACCAAGTTGGACCTTTTATTTAAATTGATCGAAATCGATTTTACGCCATTAACAAATAGAATTACCCAGAAAAGATAGCTACAGAAGAACAATAAATCTTATGGGTATTTTCATGAAAGGAGCACCCTTATTATTCACGGCGGTGCTCGTTTTGAGCCTCATATCTCTATCAGTGTGCACCGGTAAGCATCAGAGGCAACAGGCTGAATTCGATAAGTTAAACCGCCTTATTGACTCTGTGACCAATACATCTATGAAATCCGGCAGATATACGCTTGCTTCTGAGCTGTTTGAAAGATTGTCCACCATAAGACGGGCTGAGGGGATAGATTCCGCCCATTCCATTTTATTTGCCTTCTTCGATCGTTTGCATCCTGAGGTTAGAATCAGCGACTCGTTGGCAGTGCTTCAAACGATTGAGTGGATTTACAATTGCTTTACCATGATGGACTCAGGTGGAGTCTTTTTTACCAATGGTGATGCGGACACCTATTCCGCCTGGTTTCTCCAATATGTAGAAGGGATGCGGCCGGACCTAATTATCATATCCTTACCATTTTTGATGGGACCAGACTACCGTGAAGCTCTAAAGAACAACATCCGCACACGAAGAGCTCTGAATCTATCGGAAACGGACAGTCTTCCCCTTCCACCCTCTACTGACCAAACCCAAGAGGCGCTTATAGATATAATCCTCCATATGATCGAACAACCCAGGTATCCTCCGATTTATTTGGCACCGCGCTGTGGAGTTGAGAGCCGACTTGGTGAACATATTGTTTATCCGGGTCTGGTATATGCCTATCAGGACTCCATTCAGCCAAAAAGTCAAATTCTTGACCACCTCCTCTCCAAGCTCACCAAAAGCTGGCAACTTCGCTATGCTTCAAAGGGATTTTCCAAGGATAAGCGTTATGCATCTCGAGTGGGGGTGACTCAATACCTAACTCTGCTATTACACATTTTACCAGAATTCGAGAAACAGAGACGTTATCTGGATATGGATACACTATTTACTTATTTAGAACCTGTATTAGGGGAAGAATGGCGTTTCTCTGCGCTCAGATATAAATATTGCCACTCAAAGGAGAAGGATTGTCGACGGTATTTGAAAAAATTGAAACGCTACGCCATCCGACATCCAGATGATTTCCAAGTCCAGGCAGTGCTTAAAGAATTAGAGAACCAATAAAAATGCATGGCTTGTATTCAATCTCCATAAAATTTTTGCAAATTTTCCTTGACAAGGAAACAATTTGTGTTTTATTGCGTAGTAAGATGAAACGTTGAGTAGATCCAGACTGAATAGAGGTGGCTAATGGGGTTTAAACTGCTTTTCCTTAATTGTAATTGTTCGATCCAGGGGATTACTGTGCCCATTTTCGTCTACGCTTTTGGACGAAGGAGGCTACTCTGAATAGGATATTTGGCAAAGAATCTAAAACCGTGACCTATCCAGAGTAGGTCACGGTTTTTTTATTATAGGGAAGGAAAAAACATGAACTGGGCTATAGAAACCTTTGATCTATGCAGAACCTTTAAGCTAAAGAAATCAAAGAACAAAAAAGGAATCGGAAACAAAGGCGAGAAATTAATTGCGCTGGATAACGCCAATATAAAAATTCACCAGGGTGAGCTATTTGGACTTCTGGGACCCAACGGTGCAGGGAAGACCACCTTGATAAAGATTTTATCCACCTTGCTTTTGCCCACATCGGGCACAGCTTTTGTGGATGGGATAGACGTGGTAAGGTATCCGGAAAGGGTCAGAAGAAGGATCAATATGGTTTCAGGGGGCGAGCATTGCGGCTATGGGATCTTAACGGTCAGAGAAACTTTATGGATGTTCTCTCAGTTCTATGGCATCTCAGGTGAGGTGGCTTTTCGGAGGATAGATCAACTTCTTGAGATTTTGAAAATGGAGGAGTTCGCCAAAACCAAGATCGGAAAGCTCTCCACCGGACTCAGACAGAAGCTGAATTTCATGCGGGGCTTCGTATGCGATCCCAAAATAATGTTCTTGGATGAGCCCACCTTGGGTCTGGATGTGCAGATCGCCCGAGATGTTAGGGCTTACATAAAAACCTGGATGAAGGAGAATCCGGAAAGGACTGCCCTTCTGACCACCCACTATATGGCAGAGGCAGAGGAGCTTTGCGACCGGGTGGCCATAATTGACAAGGGCAAGGTGTTGGTCTGTGATACTCCTCAAAATCTTAAAAGATCTTTAGCAAAAGAGGCGGTGTTTCATATAGAGATTCCTTTGCTGGTTAATGGAATGGAGAAGCTCAGCAAAATTCCAGGTGTCAAACAATTTGCCTACCAGCACAAAAGCCATCTGGGGAGAACTGAGTTGAAATTCATCCTGGAGGAGGAATCAGCCATCTCCAACGTGACCGAGGTATTGAGCAGCAACGGCTCCAAGATAATCTCCCTTTCCAAGATGGAGCCAAGTTTAGAAGATGTGTTCGTGGCCTTGGTGGGAAGAGGGCTTAAGGATGAAAACTGATCTGAAGACCAACATAAAGGCGATAATCGCGCGCTCCTATGTGAGGGTGGTGGCGGCCAATAGGGAGCCGAGCTGGTGGTTTACCGAAACCCTGCTTCCTCTGTTAGCCACCGCCGCCTATGTTTATGTATATAGAGCCTTAAGGGCGCCCGAGGAGTATACCGGTTTTGTCATCCTTGGTGGGACCATGAGCGCTTACTGGATATTCGTCCTGTGGAGCATGGCCGCTCAGTTTTATTGGGAAAAGGAGATCGGTAATCTGGAGCTATATATGATCGCGCCCATCTCTCGAATGTCCATACTCTTAGGTATGGCGGCAGGTGGGATGGTTCTTGCCACCACCAGAGCGGTCTTCATCTTTCTGGTAGGGAGTTTGATATTCAAAGTAAATTTTGCCATAATAAGCCTGCCTAAGCTTTTTTCAGTCTTTGTCCTGACTCTGATAAGTCTATATGGATTGGGCATGGTCTTTTCGTCTCTGTTTTTGCTTTACGGAAGAGAAGCCTGGCATGGCGTTACCCTTCTGCAGGAGCCAGTTCATCTTCTATCCGGGTTCTTCTTTCCGGTTAAGAACCTAGGTTTTGCTGTAGCCTTGGGAGCTTCCCTGATCCCCATGACCTTGGGCTTGGATGCCATGAGACAGCTTGCCTTCAAGGCGGGACCTGAATTTAGCTTCCTCAACGTGAATGTGGAGATAGCTGTTTTGGTGGGACTCTGCGGGCTTTTTATGGTGCTGGCCAAATATGCCCTGGAGTTTATGGAGAAGCTGGGCAAAAAAGAAGGAAGATTGACGTTAAGGTGGCAGTAGGTTAACCTGTTTCCTTCTCCACAAGATGGAAAGGATATAAGATTGAAACAAAAGAATGAAACCATTTGAGAAATGCAATGAGGATATTGGATAAGACTAAAGGGAACATACGAACCATAAGAACCGCTGGCTGGCTCGGGTGGGCTATTGAGTCCAACTGGACCGATCCGTTTCTTTTTGCAGTCTACTCCATCGTCCGACCCATCGCCTCATCTTTGATTCTGGTGGTGATGTATTATGTGATAACCAAGGGAAAGACCAGACTGGACCTTTTCGCCTACATCTATGTGGGAAACGCTTTTTTCATGTATGTGTATAACGTCCTTTTTGGCATCAGCTGGGTGATCCACGAGGATAGAGAACATTATCAGATGATCAAATATATCTATGTTTCTCCCATCAGGATGTATTACTACCTTTTTGGTCGGGGCATTGCCAAGATGATCCTGACCACCGTGGCGGTGACCATCACCATGGCTTTTGGCCTGCTGGTGCTGAGGATTCCTATCAACCTGACCGGGGTGAACTATCCTTTGCTTTTGCTTTCTGTGGTGGCCGGGATTTTTATCATTACCTGTTTGGGAATACTTCTGGCTGGAGTAACCATGGTTACTGCTCATCATAGCTGGGCGTTGACCGAGGGGATGGCGGGTCTTTTCTATCTTGCCTGCGGGGCCATCTATCCCATAGATATTCTGCCAATCTGGCTCCAGTATCTATCCAAGGTGCTACCCTTAACCTACTGGCTGGAGCTGGTGAGAAGAGCTGTTTTGGGGAAAAGTCTGAGTCCCACTTTAAGTGGATATTCAAGCCTTCAACTGATCCTGATAATGGCTGTAACCACCTTGGTTCTGGCTTTATTTTCCCATTGGATTTACAGATCCATCGAATACATCGCCCGAAAGCACGGAAAGATAGATCAGCTCACTAATTATTGATAAGGTAAGGTGAGGATCAGCACGGGAAAGATTTATAAGCTACCAATTGAAAAACTTTTTTCTTTAATTGGGGTCTAGCAAAGATGGCAATGCACCCGGTTGTTAACCGGAAGATCGGAGGTTCGAATCCTCCCGCCCCAGCCTTAATTGCCTGTTGCCCTTGGCTGAAATGGTGAAATGAAATTTATGGAAAGAATATAAGGTTTTTCTCTTGTCCGTTTCCCTCTTTTTGTAGAGAGGGTGGGGTCAGAAAAATAGGAACCAACGAGGTGAATTATGATCGAAGGAAAAAGGGTAAGGATCAGAGCGCTGAAGAAGACTGATATAGATGAGATCATGAAATGGATCAATGACCCGGAGGTCAAACAGAACCTGCTCATGCGGTATCCTATATCCAGAAATCAGGAGGAGAAATGGATCGAAAATGCAATGGATGAAACCGATCCACGAAATAAAGCCTTCGCCATCGAGACAAAGGATGGAGTTTATCTGGGAGGCATCGGTTTGCATCGAATCGACTGGGAAGATCGTAATGCCGAGGTGGGCATCGTGATTGGAAAAAAGGAATACTGGAATAAAGGATATGGAACCGATGCCATGGTTGCCATTTTGAACTTTGCCTTTAATCAGATGAACCTGCATCGAGTATATCTGCGGGTTTTTGAGTTCAATCGTAGAGCCATAAGGTCCTACCAGAGGTGCGGGTTCAAAAAAGAAGGGGTTTTAAGAGACGACCGTTTCAGTAACGGCAAATACCACGACACCATTATCATGGGAATATTGAAGGAGGAATTTGACAAAGTCCAAAACCGCTGATAACTTAGGGAATATTGGATGGGTAAGCTGGTCTTTTTTTTATTGTGGGTGAGGATTCCCGAAGGATTATGGAAAAAAACATTGTATTTGCGCTCATTTTAACCACCCTGGCTGGACTTTCCACAACCCTGGGTAGCCTTCTGGGACTTTTTGTTCGAAAGCCCGGGTCCCGCTTTATGAGCGCTACACTGGGATTTTCGGCTGGTGTGATGGTGATGATCTCCTTTGTTGAACTTCTGCCGAGAAGTATTGAGTCGATAGGGTTTGCCCATGCACACTTTGGCTTCTTCTTCGGGATCATCATCATATTTTTGATCGATTTTTTTCTCCCTCACCAGTGGGCCGGGCATCATGATCTTTCAGATGATCAAAAAGAAACCAAGCTTTTGAGAATGGGTCTGCTGGTCGCTTTAGGAATCGGAATTCACAATTTTCCGGAAGGGATGGCTACCTTCGTTGGCACCCTTCAGGATACTAAGTTGGGGATAGCCATAGCGGTAGCTATTGCCATTCATAACATTCCAGAAGGCTTGGCTGTATCTGCACCAGTTTATGTCGCCACTAAGAGTCGGGGCAAGGCATTTCTCTGGTCATTTCTATCAGGAGTGGCAGAGCCAGTTGGAGCGGGTATTACTGCAGTTTTTCTTCTTTCCTTCCTGACGCCAACCCTTATGGGGTGGCTTGTTACGTTTGTTGCAGGAATTATGGTTTTCATCGCTTTCGATGAGCTTATCCCCACATCTCATTCCTATGGTCAAGAGCACTCAGCCATACTTGGGGTGATTTTTGGGATGGCGATCATGTCTTTAAGTTTATGGATGTTGAGATAGAATAAGATATCTCTTTTTAGGGAACTCCAAAAACCTTTCAGCCCTTCCAAGAATCGGATAAACTTCTGGACAAAACCAGACAACCGGTATAAATTGCTAATTATGAATCCATTAAAGTAAATTCTTTTAGCCGAATCAGGAGGCAGAAGATGAACCAAGGCGATAAGAATTTGATCATCATAGGGGGAGGTCCAGCCGGATATGTGGGAGCCATAAGGGCAGCTCAACTGGGAGCTGATGTAACGTTGGTGGAAAAACAGGAGGTGGGGGGAACCTGTTTGAACGTGGGATGCATTCCCACCAAGGTGCTTACCTCCGCGGCTTACACGCTTTCCACCTTAAAAAAATCGTCTCTCTGGGGTTGCAGAGTTTCCGGGGTTGATCTGGACTTTTCTGCGCTGATGAAAAGAAAACAGATGGTGGTAAACAGGTTGGTCGCTGGAGTAAAAAGCCTGCTTAAAGCCCGAGGGGTGAAGGTGGTCAAGGGGGTGGCCAAGTTTTTGGATGAAAAAACGGTGGAGGTGAGAGGAGAAGATGATACCATCCAGAAATTCCAAGCAAATAGGTTTCTTATTGCCACCGGCTCGACCCCCATTCAGCTTCCCATCCCCGGGATCGAATCGGAAGGGGTGATGGATAGCACCGGTGTGCTATCTTTAACCTCTGTGCCCAAAAGCATGTTGATCATCGGAGGGGGATACATAGGTTGCGAGTTTGCCCATATATACCATTCTTTTGGAACGCAAATCCTCATAGTGGAGATGCTGTCTCAAATATTGCCAGGTGAAGATGAGGAGGTTTCAGCCAGCTTAAAAACTTCCCTGGAAAGGTCGGGAATCAAAATATTCACCGGCTCCAAGGTTTCTCAAATTACGCCGAGCAGAGATGGTAAAAAGACCGTGACCATCTCTACACCAGATGGAGAAAGAACTGTGGATGTGGAAAAGATCTTGGTCTCGGTGGGAAGAAAAGCCGATACCAAGGAGATAGGATTGGAGAAGTTGGGCATCAAGATAAATCGAGGGAAAATAGGTGTTGATGAACATCTCAGAACTAACCGACCCCATATCTTTGCCGCGGGAGATTGCATCGGCAACTGGCTTCTGGCTCATGTTGCCTCCATGGAGGCAGAAGTCGCCGTGGAGAACGCATTAGGTAAAGAAAAAAGGATGGACTACAGCGCTGTGCCCTGCTGCATCTTCACCCATCCCGAGATCGGGAGCGTGGGACTGAACGAGAAACAGGA
>JAOZNS010000300.1 GCA_029933635.1 Candidatus Zixiibacteriota bacterium
GTGGAAATTTACCGATTGGTAGACGCCCGTGAGATTCCCGCAGAGCAAAAAGATAAAAAGACGGTGGTGGGAAACATCCCCGTAGAACGGGTGGGAAAGAGCATAATCTATCAAAGACCGGAGATTTTAGACCATGATATGCTGACCTCAGAGATAGAGTCCTTCTTGAATGCAGTCCTTACCAGAACCCGGCCCAAGGTTACCGGAGAGGATGGAAAAAGGGCCCTGGAGGTTGCCCTTGAAGTTAAGCGGGAGGCGAAGAAACACAAAGAACGCGGTTTTTGCTGATCTGTTACCAATTTAGTCTAAAAACTTAAATTTGAAAAGTTTAATTTTTACAAAATTCCTTAGATGAAAATGAATGACCCCAGAAAGATTCTGATCATCGCAGGAGAGGCATCTGGCGACCTCCATGGATCCAGCTTGGTAAGGGAGCTCAAAAAACGAAGTCCTCACCTACGATTCTTTGGAATTGGTGGAGATAAGATGAGAAAGGAAGGAGTTGAGCTTATTTTCCACATTGATAAGCTTTCCTTCATGGGCTTTCTTGAGGTGATAAAGAATCTAAGCTACATAAGAAGGGTGAGCAAGACCTTGGTCTCCATAACCCAGACCAGAATGCCGTATCTGGCAATCTTGATAGATTATCCCGGTTTCAATCTGAGGTTCGCCAAAAAGCTTAAAAAATTGGGGATACCGGTGATTTACTACATCAGTCCTCAGGTCTGGGCCTGGGGTGGCGACCGGGTGAAAAGGATGCAGGGCTTGGTGAACAAGATGCTGGTGGTCTTTCCTTTCGAGGAGGAAATTTATAGAAGGGTCGGCATCGACTGCGAATTCGTAGGACATCCCCTGCTGGAGGTAACCCGACCCATCCTTTCGGATGTGGATTTTCAAAACAAATTTGATCTCAGAAAAAAGGATGTGGTGGTGGGACTTCTGCCCGGCTCCAGATGGCAAGAGGTGGAAAAGGTTTTACCGATAATGCTCGGAGCCTGTGATCTTTTGAAAACAAGAATAAAGAATCTCAAAATCTTTTTGGGATTAGCTCCAACCATCAAAAAGGAGGCGGTAGAGAATCTGCTCGGACAAACAGGTTCGCAGATAAGGATAATGGAGAGCCTGACTTATGATTTAATGAAACATTCAGACCTTCTTCTGATCACCTCCGGTTCTGCTACCCTGGAATGTGCCATCCTTGGCACTCCTTTTTTGGTCTTATATAAGACCAGCTTCTGGACTTATCTGGTGGCAAAAAGCCTGATCAACATTACGCATATCGCTTTAGCCAACGTGGTGGCGGGAAAAAGAATAGTTCCGGAATTCGTTCAAAAAAAGGCTGATCCCCACCGTATCGCAGAAGAGATGTATGATCTTCTTACCGACCGAGAAAAGTATAAAAGTATCCAAAATGAGCTAAAGAAGGTAAAAGAGAGATTAGGAGAGGAGGGTGCATCAAAGAGAGCGGCTCAGATCGTGCTTCAAATGTTAAGCTCAGACATCAACTGAACCGATCAATCTGAGTGAGATCTTCTTGAATAGCTACCAAGAAAACTCCTTTTCTGCTCTTTAAGGGTTAAAAGCTTTGCGGAAGGTTCAGGATGATCTGCTTTTCATGTCAGAGACTTCGTCCAATCGGGATTGTTTTGGCAAAAAGCATGCTCGATCAGTCCCAAGGAGAACATGGTAATTTTGGTCAGCTTTCCGAAGGGTGCATCCTGTGATGTCGAGAAGAATGACTGGTAAGTTCAAACAGATCAAAGAACGAGTCCTTTTGTTTTTGGCTTCATTGATGGGACCTATTTTAATCTATGCTCTGGGAATGACCTTGAGGATAAAATGGATCGGTTTGGAGAACTTAAATGCTGTAAGAGAAGAAAAAAAATCGGTGATCTATGCATTCTGGCATGGCAGGATGCTTATTTTTACCTATTCTCATCGCCGACAAGGGATCCACGTATTAATCAGTCAGCATCGGGATGGAGAGTTTATCGCTCGTATAATTCACCGGCTGGGATTCGTCTCGGTGAGGGGCTCGACCACCCGGGGCGGATCAAAAGCAGTTTTCCAGATGTGCGAGAGGTCTACATCAGGATTCGACGTAGCTCTAACCCCGGATGGACCCAAGGGTCCCAGGTTTCTGGTTCATCCAGGGACAATGTACATCGCCCAGAGAAGCAGAAGGCCCATCGTTCCCATAACCAACTCAGCAAAAGATCGATGGAGCCTTTCTACCTGGGACCGTTTCATGATCCCCAAGCCTTTTTCTAAGGTGATAATTCTACTGGGAAAACCGATCTGGGTGCCAGCTGATTGTCCTTCTCAGGAATTAGAGAAATTGAGGCTCGAATTGGAAACCAGACTACAAGAGTTAACCCAAAAGGCGGATAATTATTTCTGTGATAAGGTCAAAATCAATCCTTAACTCCAAGTTAGGTTGATCCTTTTGACTTATTAAATTCCAATGTATACGCTTTATAACCTTCTTTTAAATTTCGCTTTCTTCCTTTGCTTTCCCTATCTTATTCTTCGGGCCGTTTGGGGAAAACACGGAATCGCGGAAAGAATGGGAAGAATATCAAAAAAAGAAAGTGAAAGGATTAAAGGCGCTAAGGTCATCTGGTTTCATGCCGCCTCGGTCGGGGAGGTAAAGGTTTTATCCACCATCA
>JAOZNS010000301.1 GCA_029933635.1 Candidatus Zixiibacteriota bacterium
TGATCTCTCCGGAGCGAAAATAGGGATCAATGGATTTGACCAGGGACGAAAGTGGTTGATTCTCCTCTGAGATCAGCTCCAGGCAGACCAAAAGGGCGATCAATCCCGAATCGGCAAAAAAGTTTTTGCGGAAATAGAAATGTCCGGAGTGTTCCCCGCCGAAGATGGCGTTGTGTTTTTTCATCAACGGTTTAATCAACGCATGTCCCACCCGGGTGCGAATCGCCCTGCCTCCCTCTCTTCTTATCACCTCAGGAACCGCCTTGGAGCAGATCAGATTATATAAGACGGTGGCTCCCTTTTCTTTTCTTAAAAGATTTTTGGCCACCAGAGCGGTCACCATATCTCCGCCTAAAGGATTGGCCCCCTCGTCCACCAAAAACATTCGATCTGCATCTCCATCAAATGCCGCTCCTAAGTCCGCCCTTTCCTCAAGCACCCTTTCCCTTAAGGGAGCGATATTCTCAGGCTCAATCGGGCTGGCCAGATGGTGAGGAAAGGAGCCATCCAGCTCAAAGAACATGGGAACAACTGTGCAGGAAAGATGGGAAAAAAGTTGAGGGATGATCTTTCCGGCCATTCCATTGCCTGCATCGATAACCACCTTAAATGGCTTTATTTTCTTCTGGTTTACGAAGGAGAGCAGATGTTGAACATACGCATCCTCCACATTCCGCCTCTTCACCTTCCCCAATTTTTGCGGTTGCGGAAAATCGTTTTTCAAAACGATCTCTTTAATCTGGTCTATTCCCTTCTCCCCGCTTAAAGGCACCGCATCTTTTTTACACATCTTAAATCCATTATATTCAGGAGGATTATGAGAGGCGGTGATCATCACCCCGGCGTCATAACCATACTTGCCCACGGTGAAATATAAGCAATCGGTGGAGACTAAGTCGATGTCGATCACATCTGCCCCTCCCTCGGCAATTCCCTGGGTCAGTCCCTCCCATAGCGTAGGTGAAGATAATCTCATGTCTCTCCCCACCGCCACACTCTCCGGCTTAAGATACGCAACCAGAGCCCGCCCTATCTTATAAGCGATCTTTTCATTTAGCTGATCAGGATAAGTTCCCCTTATGTCGTAAGCTTTGAAGATAGTCTGATCAATGTTAATCACAGAAATTTCCTCTTTGCTTAAGATTTCTCAAAATATAATCAAATATCTCTTCTATGTCAATCATCGGAACAAATCGGGTGTATTTCCAATTCGTAGAGTCACTCTATTTCGTTTAGCAAAAAAGGATCAAATATCTGCCGGGCACGTTTAATCAGCTGAGATTAAAAAAAGCCCCGCCAGTCTCATGGATTCTGCGGAAAGGCGGGGCTTCGGCCTTTTTGATCCATCGTTGTTTAACAAGGTGGCGCAGGTCCACCTTTATACAGGTAACTGATTAAATAAAGTATATCAGTTAAATCCACCTCCCCATCACAATTAGCGTCGCCAGCATCCAATGGAGTGGGGGCGTAGCCGCCCTTATACAGATAGCTAATCAGGAATAACACATCCGTCAGATCCAATATCTGATCTCCGTTAGCGTCCCCGTGCATAAAGGAAGGGGGGGAGGGTTTTTTCACTCCAAACCAATTCAGAATCCTTTCTAACACCATATGGGAATTGTTGGGATCCGCTCCTGCCTGAGGAATGGCTTCAAACGAGAAGGAGAAGAAGACCACCTGATAGGTGGCGCTCCCGCCGGCAGGATAGCGCAAAGCACAATAGTCAATCAGACCCGAACCTGACGAGAAATCACCGCCGCCTTGGGCAAATCCTCCCTCCCTTAACGTGGGTGAGGTCTTGCCAGTGCGTGAAAATATTCCCACAGCACCTGCTCCCGGAGTTATGTAGTCGGAGAAGTTATAAAAAGGATAGCTTAAACCAAATGCCATCCCGTCTGTGATGGTGTCACCGGCAACCCCAGCCACAGAGCCTATCCCTCGTTCTCCAATATAGCCAGCCACATGCAGATAGTCCGTAACAAAAGTATTGAGACCATTATCGTAAAGCAGGTCCTGACTGGAGAGGAACAATTTTCCTCCGTTCTCCAGATAGGTTGTCAGTCGTGCCCGATCTGTGGCGGTTAGGGTGGCAGGATTTTCCAAAGATCCAAAATCAGCACCTGTGCTCCATACCACCGTCCGATAGGGTTCCAGAACAGAGTCCGGGGGAGTGCCTTGGGTTTCATGTGTCCATACGTCATATCCTACTCCCATCGAATCCAAGGCAACTAAGAAATAATCCTCATATGACTTCCCGCCATCATCGTCTACAAACAGAATGGGCTTCTGCCCAATCACAACTTCAAATGTGTCCTCGGTGGAATATGGACCCCAACCGCTGATCTGGAGGAACATTGTAATCGGATGTCCCTCAGGACAGTACTGATTTACCCTAAATTCATAGGGGATAATAGAACTGCCTGTTTCGCCCCGGGGGATGTCCGGGTAGGATGAGCTAGACTGGATGATAGTAACGTAAGGATCAAAGGATATAAGATCAGCCGTCACTTGGATCTCCCCCACGCTGCCATCATTTCTTAAAGTTATGGTCATTTCACAGGTCTCACCCGGATCAGGCAATCCATTATCATTTCCTCCGATGTCGTCTGTCTCCTTGGAGTCATAAACCAGAATCGGAGCATGCGCTGTGATACTCAAGTCATCGTA
>JAOZNS010000302.1 GCA_029933635.1 Candidatus Zixiibacteriota bacterium
AACCAATCGGTAAATTTCCACCGCTTTTTGTAAAAAGTCCAAGGATACATAAGAGTCTTTTTGAAAAAGTCTCATTTTACGTAAGCATCGGGCGGAGATACGGCTGGCGGTGATGTTGGCCACACATCCATTCTCAAAGGTTAGCCTGGCGTTACAGATGTCCTCAGATTCGGCGATAATCGGCACCCCCACCGCTTCAATTTTTTCTATACGACTTTTAACTACGGTTAATATAAGATCGATATCATGGATCATCAGATCCAGAATTACCGCCACATCTGTTCCTCGAGGATTAAACTGAGCCAGCCGGTGAGATTCAATAAATTTAGGCTCCAGCTGATGTCTTTCTATGGCTTGAAATGCTGGATTGAACCTTTCTATATGTCCCACCTGAAGAATTAGATTTTTCTTTTGGGCCAGTTCGATCAAATCCTCCGCCTGTTGAACCGTTTCAGTTATAGGTTTTTCGATCAGAAGATCCTTACCCTGTTCCAGTATCCTTTGCGCCAGGGGATGATGGGTGGTGGTGGGAACCACCAGGCTGACAGCCTCTGTCTGAGCCAGAAGCTCATCCAGATCTTCAAAATATCTTGTGCCAAACCTTTGGGCGACCCTTTCCCCCTTCTCTCTATCGATGTCATTTACCCCTACAAGTTGAGAATCTGGAATTTGAGAAAATATGCGGGTGTGATGCTCACCCAGATGTCCCACTCCTACGACGCCAACTTTTGCCTTTCTCATAATTTACCTTATCATGGCTATTCCCGCTAAAATTCAGCAACGTCAAAAAGTCCAGCTACAGTAAGATCTTTTGAAATATAACCCTGTAAGGATGGTTAGTCAACAGCTGAGAAGGGAGGGCTTATCCAAAAGGATTGCTGATGGATTATGCCATGGACATTGACGAGAATATCTGCAGGAACAGAAACTTCGTTTTTCTGTCCACCTTTCTCCATTTTATGGGGAGAAATCAAAAAGAAAAAAATGGCAACGACTGTAATGGGCATTGCCGAACCTGAGGTGGTGTCGCTTTAATTCGCTTAACCTTTTGCCCGTTTGGTATAAACTCTTGTTCAACCTTTAGGGATCTATTTGATGAGGCCCCTTTTGCTTTTGGCGATGAAATCTAAAATGGTCTTAACTTCAGGTATCAGCTCCACCTCGGCTTTGATTCTTTCCACCGCTTGGGAGGTGTTTAGCTTTGATTTAAACAGAATCCGGAAAGTTTTTTCTAAAATCTTTAAGGTTTTTTCTGAAAAGCCCCTTCTTTTAAGACCGATGCGATTCAGACCCATGGTCTTCAAGGGATAGCCTGCCACCAGGGCGTAAGGACACACGTCCTTTTGAACTCTGAAACCACCTCCCACGATGGAATGAGCTCCTATCTTGACGAACTGATGAACCGGCACCACTCCTCCGATGATAGCCCAGTCGCCGATCTCCACATGACCGGCTAAGTTGGCTGAATTGGCTAATATCACATGATCACCCAGAAGGCAATCGTGAGCCACATGAGCATAGCTCATGATGAAACAATTCTTGCCCACCACCGTCTTTCCTCGGTATTTGGTTCCCCGATTTAGGGTGGCATATTCTCTGATGGTGGTTTCATCACCAATGGCAAGAAAAGTTTTTTCACCCTCAAATTTCAGATCCTGGGGCAAGGTGCCCAAGACCGCCCCATGATAAATCTTGCAGTTTTTGCCAATTATGGTTCCCGAATCTATCCAAACATGAGAACCTATCTCTGTGCCGTCACCTATCTGGACCTCATTATTTATGATGCTGAAGGGGCCAACCTTTAGATCATCTGCCAGCTTAACCTGTTTATGAATGATGGCGGTAGGATGAATGTCCATTTTCCGATTCTAAAAAATCCGGGCTCAAATGGAAGATATATTTCCGAAGGAAGCTTCTTTGCCGGTTATCGGGCTTGGATCTCTTTTGTCTGAGACCCTTAAGATTCTCTCTGAATTTATCTTGTTCATCTATCCACGATGGTTGCCATCAAAGTTGCCTCCGTGACCAGGTTATCCTCCACAAAGGCTTTTCCTTGCATCTTGCAGGTCCCCCGACGAAACTGAACCATCTTAAGCTCAAACCTGATCTGGTCTCCGGGAAGAACCGGCTTCCGGAAACGAACTCCATCGATTCCCATAAAATACACCAGCTTGCTTTCGGGATCATCCACGGTGTTTAAAAGAAGGATTCCTCCTGCCTGAGCCATTGCCTCCACAATTAGCACCCCCGGCATTATGGGATGACCGGGAAAATGGCCCGAGAAAAAAGGTTCGTTCATGGTCACGTTTTTGATGGCGACCACACTTTTTCGAGGCTGAATATCCACCACCCGATCCACCAGCAGGAAGGGGTAGCGATGGGGCATGATCTTCAGGATGGCATTTATATCCAGAAGGAAATCTCCAGAGGTCTTCTTCTGGTATCTGGCGGTTATTTGTTTCTTTTCATATTGTTCCCGGAGCTTTCTAACCAGGGCCACATTTGCCGCATGACCGGATCTGGCTGCCAAAACATGTCCTTTCAACGGAACACCCAGAAGATATAGATCCCCCAATAGATCCAGAGCCTTATGACGAACCGGCTCGTTGGGAAACCTTAATGGAACATCGTTCAGGATCCCTGATTTCCCAACAAAGAC
>JAOZNS010000084.1 GCA_029933635.1 Candidatus Zixiibacteriota bacterium
AATAAGGATTGCCTCCAGGACAATTTCATCTGAATCCTGCAAAAAATGCGAAAGAGCAGAAATTTTTCAATTCGCCCTTCTGGCAAATTTGAACTGGGTGAGTGGAAAGTCACTTCAAAATCTGCAGGGTGAAACTCAGTTCATCGATATTAGATATCTCGACAGGCGATCAAACTTTTGGGTGGGCGCAAAAAATGTCAAGGGATTTCTTGACTTTTCGTAATAATAATATATAATTCAGCCGTTGTTATTTTAAGGCGATTTACTTCGGGAGAAATTAAAGATGAGAAGGTCACGTCTTTACCTGGTACTGTTGATTTCATTTTTGATCCTGGCCTCTTTTTGGTCCCTCTATCCCAGCATCAAACTGTGGAGCATGTCTGAGCAAGAGAAGGAACAGCTCCGTTCCACAGAACCACAGGATCTTTTGAAACTGGAAAGTAAAGCCATAAAGCTGGGGTTGGACCTCAAAGGCGGGATGCACGTGGTTCTTCAGGTGGATGAGTCCAAACTCAAGGAGGACGAGCGAAGGGATGCGGTGGATCGAGCTTTGGAGATCATCCGCAATCGGGTGGATCAATTTGGGATAGCCGAGCCGTTGATACATAAGCAGGGAAGGGACAGGGTGGTGGTGGAACTGCCGGGATTACAGGATGTGGAAAGAGCTCAAGCTTTGATAGGTCAGACCGCTCAGCTGGAGTTTAAATTGCTGGAGACTCCAGAAAACACCGCCTCCATCCTTAAAAAAATTGATGAGGTATTAGCTCAGTCAGATACCGCCTCCTTTGAGAAAATGGCTGGTCAAGCTGAGAAGAAGGAGAAGGGGTCCGAGGGGGTGGTCAAAGATCTTTTCGCCGAAGAGGAGTCGGTTACCACGGAGGACACCAGCAGTTTCTTAGAAGAGGAACCGCTACCTGAGGAAAGACCTTTTACTCAATATCTGGAATCCTTTGGAGAACGTTCTCCCGCATTCTTGGTGCTGGCGGATGAGAAGCCCAAGGTGGAGCTTCTGTTGAGCAAGCCCGAGGTCCAGAAGGTCATTCCAAAAGATGATGAATTTGCCTGGTCCACACGGGTGGAGACGTTTCAGGGTGAAAAGTACTGGAAGCTTTATCTGTTAAAGAAAAGGGTGGAGCTTTCTGGCAAATACTTAGTGGATGCCAGACCAACTTATGATCAGTTCCGAAAACCTCAGGTCAATTTCACCCTGACCAAGAAGGGGGGAAGGATATTTGCTCGGGTGACCGGGGCCAACATAGATAAACCTCTGGCTATTACCTTGGATGGGAGGGTGGAGTCGGCTCCCATTATTCGATCCAAGATTCGAGACCGTGGGGTGATCGAGATGGGAGGCGTGGCCACCATCGAGGACGCCTCCGACCTGGCCATCGTATTGCGGGCCGGTGCGCTTCCGGCCCCGGTGAAGATAATTGAGAACCGGATCATCGGACCCTCCTTAGGACAGGATTCCATCCGCAAAGGCACCGCCGCCGCGGTCATAGGATTCGGGTTGGTTCTGATCTTTATGGCTGTGTATTATCGGCTTTCCGGCATAATTGCTGACTTCGCTTTGATTCTTAACCTGACTTTCCTTCTGGCAGCCATGGCGGCACTTCATGCCACCTTAACTTTGCCCGGGATAGCCGGGATCATACTCACCATTGGAATGTCCGTGGACGCCAACGTATTGATCTTTGAACGCATAAGGGAGGAGTTAAGAACCGGAAAAACCATCCGGACGGCAATCGATGCGGGTTATAAAAGAGCTTTGCTGGCCATCGTTGACTCTCATGTCACCACCCTGATCACTGCCGCGGTCCTGTTCCAATTTGGCACAGGTCCGGTGAAAGGATTTGCTGTGTCTTTAAGCTTGGGAGTGGCCATAAGCCTGTTCACTGCAGTGGTCATCACCCGGGTGATATTTGATATAAGAAAAGGATATCGGACTCTAAGCATATAAATCTGGGAGCAACTGAAATATGTTTCAAATTTTAAAAAAGACCAACATAGACTTCATGGGCAAACGCTACTATGCCTTCGTTCTGTCCGCCATTTTTATGATTTTAGGACTTTCGGCTTTCGTGGCGGTCTTTTTGGGTAAAGCAGACCTGGGAATAGATTTTGCAGGGGGGACCATGATCCAGGGCTTTTTCGAGAAGCCTTTGGACATAGGGGATTTGCGGGCCGCCTTGAGCAAAAATGGATATAATGAAGCCTTCATTCAATCCCTCCGTCGTGAGAAACCCAACTATTTCCTCATCCGCGTAAAGACCACCACAGACGAACAGATTACCCAAATTTCCCAAGATATCTTGGGTGTCCTGGAGAAGGAGTTTCCGGATAACAAGTTCAGAATGGACTCGGTGGATGGAATTGGTCCGGCGGTAGGGAAAAGCCTTCAGAAACAGGCACGTCTGGCGGTTCTGATCGCCCTGGCGGGCATCCTGGTTTACATCTGGATAAGGTTCGATTTCAGGTTCGGGGTGGCCGCCACCCTTTGCACCTTTCATGATGTCTTGGCGGTGCTGGGGCTTATGTTTATCCTTCAAAGGGAAATTACTTTGCTGATTGTTACTGCCCTTTTAACCCTGGCAGGATACTCACTTACGGATACGGTGGTGGTATATGACCGAATCAGGGAAAATCTAAAGCTTTTCCGAAAGAAAGGAGATTTCCCCACCACCATAAATGCCAGCATCAATGAGGTGTTGAGCCGAACCATCATCACCTCCTTAACCACATTCTTGGTAGTTTTGACCCTCTTTCTTGTAGGTGGAGAGGTGGTCCACGATTTTGCCTTGGCTTTGATGTTTGGCATAATCATAGGAAGCTATTCCTCCGTATTCGTAGCCAGTCCCATCATTGTGGAATGGGAAAGAAGATCACCCAAAAGATTCAAATAGGTGAAACCATAGAGTTTATGAGAAACCGCCCAAGCACGGGCGGTTTTTTTGATGTTCGATAGTCGATAGAACGAGGGGCGCCACACATGGCGTCCGCTTTTTGCTTTTTCTCCCGGCCTTATAAACATCCGACACGCATTTATTAGTGACTGCAAACATCCTGAAACCCTCAATTGTATAATTTATATGAACATGAGGAAGAGTATCTTCTTATGGATGCTTATAGTTTTTGCCCCTTTGGCTTTTGGGCAAACCAAGGGGAAGACCACCAACACCAATCCTTCTGCCTTTACCATTGCTCGACTCAAGTATGGAGGAGGAGGTGATTGGTATTGGGGATCTTCTGCCATCCCCAACATGCTTAAATTTCTGAAGGAGAAGACCAACATACCGGTCAAAGAGGAGGAGGTTCGGGTCTCGATAATGGACGAGGATTTGTTCTCCTATCCTTTTTTGTTTTTGACCGGACATGGCAACATAAAATTCACCGATCAGGAATTGGAGAGGTTGAGGAATTACCTTACCCATGGTGGTTTCCTCTTTGCTAACGATTCCTACGGGTTGAAGGATGCTTTCTTCAGGGAGATGAAGAGGCTTTTCCCCGACAAGGAGCTGGTGGAGCTCCCCTTCAGTCACGGGATTTATCACTGCTTTTATGATTTTCCCAATGGACTTCCCAAGATTCACAAACACGACGGGAAGCCTCCTCGGGGCTTTGGGATATTTCATGATGGAAGGCTGGTGGTTTTCTTCGTCTATGAGTCCGATATAGGGGATGGATGGGAGGATCCTCAGGTGCATAACGATCCTCCAGAAAAGCGGGAGGCGGCTCTGAAGATGGGGGTAAATATAATCATTTGGGCTCTGGAGAATTAAGCTTAGAAGCAACATAAAGAAGGGGCAAATATTGTGGATCACTCAAGTAAATCAAATCACCTATCTGTTCTGATAAATCGGCTTGGGCTGTTAAGAAGATCATATATCAAAAATGAATTCGCCCAGGGGATATTGTTGGTTATATCCTTTGCCCTGGGCTTGGGATTGTTAGGTTTATGGCTTAACACAATTTTTGTCTTTCCCGTGGCAGCCAGGGTTGCCTTTCTGGGAATCTCTGCTTTGATCTTGGTGATCTCACTGTCCTATTTCTGTCTCCGTCCAGTTTTTCATCCCCTCACCTTGGAGGAGGTTGCCCTGAAGGTGGAGGTAAAATTCCCCCAGCTTAACAATCGTCTGATCGCCGCCTTACAGCTTTCCAAAAATTTAGAAGAAAATCCAGAAGGATATTCCACCGAGATGATTGAGGCGGTGATCCAGCAAGCGGACCTCCTCTCTGCCGGATTGAGCCTTAAGAAGATCATCCAAAGGTCCTTGATCAAAAGAATGGGAAAAATTACCACCGGGCTGGCTTCATTTTGGTTAATCTTTGCCTTGATCTTCCCCGGTGCATTTATCAATTCCTTTTACGTCTTTTCCCATCCCTTAACGGAGTTTGTCGCACCCCAGAAGTTTTTCTTCGTCATCTCCCCGGGCGACGAAGAGGTGGTCAAATATTCAGATGTAAAGATAAGGATCAATGTGGAGGGTGAAAAGCCCAAACAAGTCAACTTCTTCTGGAGAAATGAGGGAGCCAGCTGGAACAAAGAGAGGCTTTCCCGGAAAACTTTTAAAGACAAGTTGAGAAGTCAATCGATGTCAGCCGTTGAGTCCGACTTCAGCTATCAGTTCAAGGAGGTGAAAAGAAGCTTTGAATACTATGTCGAAGCTGAAGGGGTGGAAAGCGATCTTTATAAAATAACCGTGGTGGATAAGCCTCGCGTGGTGGGATTGAAATTGACTTTCATCTATCCTCACTATACCCGGTTGAAAACACAGGTGGTGGATGAAAATGATGGAAACATCACCGCGATAGCTGGAACAAAAGTTAAAATCGAGGCAAAAGCCAACAAAAGATTAGAAAAGGCGGAGATCGTCTTCTCCGACTCCAGCAGAAAGCAGGCTAAAATCCAAGGGAATCTGGCGGTGGGAGAAATAGTGGTGAGAAAGGATGACTCATACTTCATCCAGCTCTGGGACGAAAGCGGAAATAAAAATGCAAACCCCATTGAGTACAAGATAACCAAAATAGAGGACCAACATCCGGTGGTGGAGATCTTGGAGCCAGGTCGAGATCAAGACTTAACCGAAAGCATGCGCACAGGACTTCTTTTTGGAATCTCGGACGATTACGGATTTTCCTCACTTAAAATAGTGTATCAGATCATCTCGGAAGGAAATGAATCAGAGGAGAAGACCCTAAATATCGATATTCCCAACAACAACCAGACTCAGATGAACGTGGAGCATGTGTGGAATCTTTCCTATCTTCCTCTGATCCCGGGCGATCTGGTAAGATACCGTGCTGTGGTTTATGATAATGACTCCTTTTCTGGACCCAAGAAAGCAGAAAGCAAAACCTACCATCTCAGGCTTCCTTCGTTGGATGAGATCATAGCTGAGGTGGAAAGGGAGCAACAAGGACAGATCGTAGATTTGGAGAGCGTATTAAGAGGACAAAAGGAGCTCAAAAGGAGGCTGGAGGATTTATCGCAGGAGATGAACCGATTCACCGGGCTGGATATGAATTGGCAAAAAAGACAACAGCTGGAGGATGCTTTAAGCAAGCAAAGGGATCTGGCCCGAAAGCTGACAGACTTAGCTCAGAGGATGGATGAAAATATTAAAAAGATCGAGGAAAATAAGCTGGTGGCCCTGGAGATGGTGGAGAAGATGATGGAAATAAAGAAGCTTTTGGAAAAGATTGCCACCCCGGAGATGAAGGAGGCTATGCGCCAGTTAGCTGAGGCATTGAAAAATATGGATCCAGACCAGCTTAAAGCTGCGCTGGAAAAAATGAAGATATCCTCTGAAGAGATGTTGAAAAGGCTGGACCGGACCATCGCCCTTCTGAAAAGACTGCAGGCGGAGCAAAAATTAGGTCACCTGATAAAGATGGCCGAAGAGCTGGCGGAGAGACAAAACCAGGTCAATCAGGATGTAGAGGCTTCACCAGAGAAAGATTTGCTGAAGCATGCTCAGGAGGAAGATAAATTGAAAAATGATTTTAATGAATTTGCCCAGGGGATAAAGGAGTTCACCGATCTTGCCTCCGAGCTTTCCCTGTTGCCTCAACAGGAACTTCAGGAGCTTTCTTCTATGCCGGAGGAGTCTGGGGTAAGAAAGGATATGAACAAAATGATCTCCAAACTTTCCGATCTCAACAAATCCGGCGCTTTAAAATCTGGTAAGTCCTGCTTTAGGAAATTGCAACAGATGGCGCAAAGGCTTAAGGACCTTCAGCAACAGATGCTGGCCGGAGAGAAGGAGGAAATCGTTCGGGCGATCAAAAAGTCGCTTTATGATGTATTCTCCCTTTCGGACCATCAAGAGCGATTGTTTGAGCAGGTCAACCAGCTTGGCAGAAAAGATATGGCATTGAGGGACTTAGCCCACCACCAGCAAAATTTGAAATCCGCCGGCACAAGAATCTCTGAGGATCTGGAAGCTTTGTCCCATATGACCATCTACATAGACCCAGACCTTTTGAGATTTATGGCGCTTTCCTTAGCCAGCATGGAGGAGGCGACCCGAAACCTTGACGAGAGAAAGAAGGAAATTGCCATAGATGAACAAAGAGAATCCATCTATGATTTGAACGTCACCGCTCGAAAGCTGATGCAAGCTATGGGGAATGCTGAAAAGTCCTGCAGTGGCTCCGGGACAGAACAGCTATTTCAAAAGATGCAAGGGATGTGCAACAAGCAATCGGGCATAAATCAACAGACTCAGAAATTGGGTCAGTGTGGAGGTCCGGGCATACAGCTTTCTCTATCCCAGCAGGCGGCACTTCAAAGGCTTGCGGCCGAACAGGAGGCGGTCAGAAAGACGCTCTCTGAGCTGGAAAACGAATTTGGCAATCGCTCGGAGATTTTAGGTCGTTTGGATCAGTTGGGAGAGGAGATGAAAAAGGTGGTGGATGATCTGAAAAGGATGCAGGTGGACCGATCCACCATAGATCGTCAGAAAAAGATACTCTCCCGTCTTCTGGATGCAGAAAAATCGCTGAGGGAAAGGGATTTCTCCCGACAGAGAAGGGCGGAGGTGGGTGAGGATGTGATTCGAAAAAGCCCAGAACAACTTCCCCTGAGGACAATCCAGGAAGAACAAAAAGCAGAAGAGGATCTTTTCAAATTCATGCAGGAAACCTATCCTAAGGAATACGAGCAGTTGATCAAAGATTATTTCAAAGCCCTATCTGAAGAGAGGATGAAAAGGTAATTGAAGGTAAGCCTAATAAAGCGAGCTTAAATTTATCCCCAAATCAAAAACAGAGCGATTTTAAGTCCTCCTGATGAAGAAAACCAGATCGCTCTGTTCGGAACTGAAAGAATTAGTTGGGATAATTCCCATATTTATTTTCGGCAGTTCTCCTTCCAAGCTTTAATTTTTGTTTCTTCTCCAAAAGAGTTGGTAATCTATCTTTTTTTCTTCCACCAGTCCCGCTAAAATACCCATGGTTTGGCTCAAAGACTTCGTTGGTGCTTTTCCTTTCACCTCTCCTCCTTAGTCCCCCTCTCCACTTTGTGGAGAGGGGGAAATAGGTCATTTGTTCATTTGAATCTCATTTGAGTCAAATGACCGGAGGAACTCAACTGAGGGGTGAGGTTTCAACCATACCAGATTAAATAAGTTTTTAACCCTCCTTTTCCCTTACAGGAAATTCCTTCAATCGAAAAGGTGGAGAAGGACCAAAAAAGAGTGGCGCAGGTCACTTTTAACCAACGCCACAATTTCATTTATCCCAGGGTGTTTAAAAAACACTTCCCACTTTATTTTATCAGATGCTCCAATATGAAGACATAGGAACGGGTAAAATCCTCAATCAACAGGCTTTTCTGACTTCCACCGTGCCCGGATTTGGTCTGCTCGTAATATAGCACATCCTTTCCCAGTTTGCTTAACACATATCCGAAACGGCGGGGATCCCCAGGAAATACACGGGGATCGTGGAAACCAGCGGTGATAAGAATTGGCCTGGAGAGATTTTGAGCATAAAATATAGGGGAAAGTTTTTTGGTTAACTCACTGCCCACCGGTCCCATCTCCTTTTCCCAGCCTGCCCTGAAGGTAACATCACCATGAGTATTTTCATAATCGACATCGGCCACACCGACCTCAGAGACGGCACAGGCAAATTTGTTGGGATAATTGACCACAAGATAGTTCACCGTGTAGCCACCGTAAGAGGCGCCCCAGATGGCGATTTTATCGGGATTAGACCACTTCTCATTGATCAGATAGTCGATGGCAGAGGCGGCATCCTCCAGCGCGGTGAAGCGTCTCTCTAAATTATCCGCCTGTTCCCAAGCAGGACCATATCCTGAGGAACCCCGGACATTGGGAAAAAGCATGACCAAGCCCCGACTTAAAGCGAAGGCGATGTTGCGCTGAAAATATGGTCGACTCTGAGATGGCGGTCCCCCATGATAAACCACCACCGCTGGATTGTTGCCATCTCTTTTTGCATCCCTGGGGACATAAAGAAGGGCTGGAATCATGGTTCCATCTTTGGAAGGATAATGGATGACCTTTACCTCTATATTGGAAAAATCGAATCCAAACGTGGAGATGGTAACCATTCGCTCCATCTTTTGCCATCCCAGGCGGAAGTGGAAAAAGGTGGGAGCCACCTGAGGAGAACTAAAGTCAAACACAACATCCCCATAATCGTTGGATGCGATGTTGCTGATAACTCCGATCCGTGGCTGGGGAATATCTATCCGCTCTCCCTTCATGTCGAATGCAACTAATTCAGAGTACCCATCCTTATTGGTTGCCGCCACCCCAATTCCGGCTCGCCGAATCAATGTGAATGCATCCACCTCCATTTGGGGATCATATACTAAAGTTAACTTCTTAGGTCGCTTGAGATCGATCATGGCGAACTTGGTAAATTCTTCCTTGGTCGACAAGGCGTCGGTAAGGGTAAGAACCTTTTCCTCGGAGGCAAACATCCCTCCATAGAACAATCCCCGCTTGGTGATATCCCTGGTCTTTTTTGTCCTTTCATCTAATAGGAATAGCTGGCTTTCAGAAAAGCTCAGCCAACGGGTCAAGATGAGCCTGCCGTTCAGATAATCCTCCGGTCCGAACCAGCCTGGCTCCGTATATACGCTATCTATTTTTCCGGTGGAGATGGTGTATTTTATCAGGGTCTGGGTTCGACGATCATTGGAGATAAGATAAAACTGATCTTCATTTTTGAAAACGATGCTCCGGTACTGAATGTCGGGGTCGCTCAGAAGGGGAGAGAATTTTCCATCCCGATCAAATTTGTAAATATCGAAGTTCTCATTCCCAAATTGGTGAATCCCCACCAGAACATACCTGCCGGAGGGATGAACCTTGAAAAAACCGATGGAGATTCCTTGATCGGCCCAGTTGTTGGGAGTAAGTTGATGCGGAAATTCCTCAGGCTGGTCCATGTAGAAGAGTGCCTGCACCTGACCGGTTATCCGCATGAGAAAATACACTCGCCCAGTGTTATCCACCTTCGGGTCGGTTGCCAAGTCTATACCCAAAAGAAAGCTGAGATCTTCATAGGTAGACTCCCAGTGTCTGGAATTCCTCAAGACATTATCAGTAACTTGGTTACAACTATCCAGGTAGCTCATGATACGGGAGGTATCCTGAATTATCCAAGAATCCGCTTCTTTTAGAAGCTTCTCCACCTCCGCGTCTGCCATGCTACTCGGAGAAAGAAAGGATATTGCCATCAAAGAAGCAATCAACAGGAAAATCATCACAGACTTCATTTAACACCTCCTTTGGGATTCAAGTTTTTTTAAGATAGCAAAAATGGCGGTCTGGGTCAAGAAGAATTCTTCTGGTTCTTTCATATTCAGGTTGCACCTTCATGATTTAAAATCCACAATGTTGATAAATCAAAAGTTAGTCCCCTCTCCCCCTGGGGAGAGGGTTAGGGGAAAAGAGTGATTTTCAACCCCACCCTTTTAGACTGATCTTTTTCGCCAAGAGTCGATGTCTTCTATTTCTCTTTCAAAAACAATAACTTACAATAAACCCATCGACCTAAATAAGGAAATCCTAAAACTTCTGATCAACGTCATCAAAGCATCGAATCTCTCATAATACCGGACAAAGGGACCGGGATGGGAAGATAAGAAATGGGGAAAATCAAATAATTAAAAATGCGGAAGGCGGGATTTGAACCCGCACGGCTTTCGCCGCCACCCCCTCAAGATGGTGTGTCTACCAGTTCCACCACTTCCGCAT
>JAOZNS010000085.1 GCA_029933635.1 Candidatus Zixiibacteriota bacterium
ATACCTTGGGCAGATGCTGGTGGGAGGATTACCATCAAAGGGGAGGTGCAGCCTTTGAAAGATTTCATTTCTATCCCTTTGCAGAAGCTTTATCCAACGTTCAAAAACAATTGATCAGACCAAAAGAGAAGTTATCTGATCCTGCCCATTCGCTGACCCGTTGGTCCTATCCAGAAAGCGAATCATCTCCCAAGAAGGATTATAACGTGGTGATAATTTTATTGGAAAGCTGGTTAGCGCGCTTTGTGGGAGCATTAGGAGGAGACCCAGACGTAACCCCCAACTTTGATAGTTTAGCCCAAAATGGAATTCTGTTGGAAAACCTTTTCGCCACCGGCACACGCACCAACCGGGGACTGGTTTCAATCCTTTGCTCGTTCCCCTCTCAACTTGGTCGGTCCATCATGAAAAAGTTTTCCTGCAATCATCCTTTCCGATCCATTTCGCAAATCCTGAAGGAACGAGGATATAAGTCCATTCTGATCTATGGAGGCGATCTACAATTTGACAATATGGAGGGCTTTTTAAAGGGTGAGGGAATTGAAAGGTTCATCGGTGAACGTGACTTCCCCTCGAAAACAAGGTTGGGCAAGTGGGGCGTTCCGGATCACATCGTCTTTGAGAGAGCCAATCAGGAATTTGGCAAATTTGGCCAAAAGCCATTCCTAGGTATCATCGTTACCTTGAGCAATCATGAGCCCTTTCTTCTGCCCTCTCCTGCTTTCAAAATCTTCTCTTCAGATGTGCCTCATTCCGATTATCTGAACGCCTTTTATTATTCCGATTGGGCTTTGGGTGAATTTTTCCGAAAGGCGGAAAAACAATCCTACTTTAAAAACACCATATTTGTCTTGGTGGCAGATCATGGAAAACTGATGGAGACTCAAAGTGATCTGCCTTGGGATAGGTTTCACATCGCCGGTTTGATCTATGCCCCACATATTCTGGGTAGCCTTCCCAGACGGATCTCCACTGTAGCAAGCCAGACCGATCTTCTTCCCACCATCTTGGGTCTTCTAAGCAGACCAACGCTTCATCAGTCTTGGGGCCGGGATCTACTTTCCCTTCCTCCAGATGATGCTGGCTTTGCCATGATGCTGGACGGAGATCTCATCGGCTGGTTGGAAGGAGAGTATTTCCTGATCGATCGAATAGGCGCAAACTGCTCGCTTTACAACATTCAAAAGGATCCGCTTCAAACCAAGGACCTATCCTTAGAGTTACCCGATCTGGCAAGAGAACTTCAGACCAAGGAACGTTCGTTTCTCCAGCTGAGCATCGAAATGACAAAAAAAACGGCTCCGGATTAGATACCCTGAGTCGTTGAGAGTGTCTGCCTTCTGAAAGTTCTCAATCTGGCTGAAGCCGAGCACTCCAAATATCATAACTTCTCTTATCAAAAAGGACGAATCGAACTTCTTTTAAATATTTCAGCTTTTTTGCGAAAACTCTAACTTGTTCAAGCATTATTTCTGCGCATCTATCCACTGGGAAGCCGCCCACCCCGGTGCCCAAAGCGGGAAAAGCTATAGATTGGACCTTCAGCTCTTCTGCTCTCTTCAGGCTGTTTTGCGTGGCCTCCCTTATGTGCTCTTGGCTGGTCACCAAATCTTGCCCCATAACTGCGGCGTGAATAACATACCTTGCCTTCAAATCTCCTCCATTTGTCGCCAGCGCCTCACCGACGGGGATGGGTCCCTTGCTCATTGCTTCCTTTTCAATTCGGGCGCCACCTTTTCTTTTTATAGCTCCGGCCACACCACCACCCATCCAGAGGTGGTTGTTGGCCGCATTCACAATGGCATCAACTTCTTGATCCGTTATATCACCCTGAATCAACTTGATCATGACTTTTCGAGCCCTTTGGAACATAAAACACTCCAGGAATTTTTTTTGCCAATAATTTATAAATGAGCAAGGTTGCCATGGCGCATAAAACACCTAAGATAATTCCTGCCACCACATCAAGAGGATAGTGCACTCCCACATATATCCGGGAGTATGAGACTAAAACCGCGAGTCCAAGCAAAACCGTTTTTAGCTTAGGATAAACGAAGGATAGAAGCATCGTCCCGGTAAAAATGTTAGTTGCATGGGAGGAGGGAAAAGAGAAGGACTTGGTGCAGTTCACCAATAAATGGACTCCTTCCAGAACGTTACAGGGTCTTATCCTTCCCACCAACGGCTTTAAGAGGCTGTTGCAAACCTGATCGCTCAAGGTAATACCCAGAACCAGAAGGAAAACCGCCACCTTTCCCCTCCTCTTTCCAAACAACAACAAAAAGATTGCCAGAAGAAACAACGGGATTCGCCAGTAATCCAGATTGGTCAGAATGGGAAAAAGAAAGTCAAAGACGCAATTCCCAACCTTGGAGTTGAGAAAAAAGAAAAGCATGGTATCAACCTGGAGAGTTTTTTCTATCAGAGGGTAAAGCATGACCTTTAAACTTAATTGAAAATAATGTTATGGTTCACTTGGAGTTGCATAAATAATTTAAAGTTATAAGTCATCTCCAAAAAAGTTGCTCTGACCACATGAATGTGTATATGCACACCATACGAGGGTGTGGGTTCGATTGATCATAAAGCGCAAGATTATTTCCTTTACCTCCCCCTTTTATTCCCCCTCTCCATCCAGATGGGTGGAGAAGGGGATAGGTCACTTGGCTCAAATGAGGGGTGAGGTCTTGTAAGTGTCTTCATATTAACTCGTTAATTTCGTTTTTGTTATTGAAAACTTCAGCAACTAAAATGAAGAAGAGCCAAAGTTCTTTATGAAGTTTTTCACCTTTCTTAAAGAAGGAATTCCAGCTCTTCCGCCCAATCTTTTGCATTTCAGTGCCGCACAGGCATTAGCAAATTCAGCAATCTTTCTCAAAGACCATCTTTTTAGGAGCCCATAGATGAAAGCGCCATGAAAGACATCTCCTGCTCCGGTGGTATCAATAACCTTTACCTTGAAACCTGGAGAAAGAAAAATATTATCGCCTGTCCCACAGATACATCCATCTTCTCCTATGGTAACCACCACAGTTTTGAAACCCCTTTTCATCAATTCCTTACAGGCTTTGAAGGGATCGGACCTTTTCACAAAGCCACAGGCAAATCTTCTGGATACGATCAGATGATCTACGAAGGGAAAAACTTTTTCCACCCCTTTTCTCAAGCTCCCCACATCCAAGCAAACTTCTGCATTCTGTTTTTTGGCCCATCGTGCCACCAACACGTTAATCTCTGGCTCCCGAGCATCGATGTGTAAGAATCTGGTGGAGATGGAATTCAAAAATTTAAGATCCTCTTTTTTGAGGTTATCTTTCTTATCCCGATCCAATGCCACCGTCCTTTCTCCTGAGTTTTTATCCACCCAGATGAAAGCTTTAGCCGTCTTTATCTTCTTATCGCACCAGAGGAACCGAACATCTACCCCTTCCTTTTGCAATTCAGATTTGACCAACCTCCCCTCCGGATCATCTCCCACCTTGCCAATGTAACACACTCTCGCTCCCAGCCTTGCTAAGGTAACCAAGGCGGTCGGCACCGGACCTCCTCCCTGAACGGACAATTTGATCACATCGACCTTATCATCCACATGGGGGTAAGGATCGAGGAGGCACAGGTAATCCACCGCATTTACTCCCAGACCCACACAATCATACCTGTTCTTTTTATTTGAATCTGACTTGACCACCGGTGGCCTCAACAAGTGCCTTTTTTATCTTTTCTACCAGGCTGGCTCTTACTTCAATCTTTACAATGACAGACCTTTGGAAACCTTGCTGTATGAGTCGAACCTGGTATTTGTTGAAAATCCGATTCACCTTTCCGATCATGTTCAAAGGAAAGGAGAGCACAATCTCTGAGCAGATCCATCTTTTTGTCCTCTCGCCTTTTTGCAAGACAGCAAGGGCACTTTCTCGATAAGCACGGGATAGCCTTCCCGTTCCCAGCTTCACTCCACCGAAATAGCGAGTGACCACCACCAGGACGTTATAAAGGTTCTCCGATTTGATGGCAGAAAGAATTGGTCCGCCAGCGCTCCCCCTGGGCTCCTTGGCATCGCTGAACTTTAGAGTCTCCCCGTCTGTATCCTTAATTCGGAAGGCAAAACAATTGTGGGTGGCATCAAAAAATTTTTCAGAGATTTTTCCAATCCAGTCTTTAGCGTCTTCTTCCTCGTTCACCGGGATGGCGGTGGCGATGAAGACAGATCCTGCAACCCTGGTCTTTGCACGAACCTGTTTTCGGAGGGTGAAATATTCATCCGAAGAAAGAGGGTTCATTCAGACAAATCTTCTTTCAGTTTGGGCAACAGAAATTGTTCAATCAATCTGTTGAATCGGGACATGTATATCAGATCAAATTTGTCCATCTCAAATGGCAAAAGCTTCTCCGCCTTGAGCCTTACCAAAGCCGCCTCCTTTTTGGCCTGACCCAAAGTAAGTCTCCCACTTTTTATCTTCTCACATACCTCATCCACCATCTTTTGAAGCTTTTTCACCCTCTCCTCATAATCGAGATATCTCTCCATATATTTTCAATTCTCCTAAAAGAGAATATCCAAAGATACCTGCTTGGGCTACCTCAGGTTTCAGCCTGGAGCAAGATATTTTTTGCATCTTTTACCAGAAGACGATGATCCCCTGCTAAATATAATTCACCACCAGATCCAGATCGTCAACCCCCTCCAGCAAAACCGCACCCTGATCAATCAGCTCCTTTACTTTTCGGGAACCTTCCTTTGCCATCACGAACAGGGGTTTGCCCTGTTTGCAGGCTAAGTTCGCCGCATCCATTGTGCCGGCGCTATCCTCGTCCATCTCCACAACGATCACCGCCTGAGAGAGCCCTACCACGATCCTGTTTCTGGCCATAAGCTGACCCACCTTCACCGGAACTCCCAGACCATACTCGGTGATGAGAGCTCCGCTTTGGGAAATTTCCCTGGCCAGCCCAGCATTCTCAGAGGGAAAGATATTATTCAAGCCTGTTCCCAAAACCGCATAAGTTTTGCCTTCCTGCTGGATGGCACCAATGTGAGCGGCAGAGTCGATCCCTTCTGCCAGACCGCTGACCACCACCACCTTCCTTTGAGCCAGATCCTTTCCGATCCGGACCGCAAGCTCAATCCCACCGGTGGTATATCCACGGTGCGTCCCAATCACTGCCACAAAGGTCTTTTCCCCAACGGGAAACTCTCCCCGATAATAAAGAAGCGGAGGTGGATCGTCGATCTGCTTTAAGAGCTGAGGATAATCCTCATCCAATATGGTCAGAACGCCCACACCCTGCTCTTCCAAATAAAGAAGATGTTTCTCAATCTCCGGGAGCCAATCTTGAGATCTTAAGATCTCATCCACCTTTTGAGAGCTGATCCGTGGAAGAGATAAAAGCTCCTCTCTGGAAGCCTTGTATACGTTCTCCGGAGATCCAAAACTCAAAAGAAGCTGTTGGAACGTTTTTGGTCCCACCCTTGCCTTCTCTCTTAGCGCCACCACATATTTTCTGTAGTCCAACTTGCACCTCTTTTGTTCTTATGCTCACCAGAAAGAAATTAAACGAAAAAAATCAAATATCAAGCGAAAACTAAAGGGTCTCTGAAAAGCTTTTTTATTATCCGAAGGCGAAAGTTTCTTCCACATATATAGCAGAATAAAAGCCCATGGGCCTCCCCTGAGCCGGAGACGCTGACTTTTAAATTTTATGGATTAGAGCATCACTACCAGTCTAATCCCAGTTGTTTCGATCGTGTGGATAATAGATTTTCTGTGGAGAAAGCAGTTTTTGCCAGCACCAGAGCAAAAATCTTTTCTGGCTTAGCCTCTCTCAGAAGCGATGCAATCTGATTCAAGGTAGCACCAGAAGCAGATAGGTCATCAATCAACAAAAGCCTTCTTCCTTTCAGCCCTGAAGGTTTTACCACCTTGAAGGTATCAAGCACGTTTAACCGTTTAAGTTCTATCCTTCTGATCTCCTTCTGAGGTTTGGTTATCCTGATCCTCCTTAAGGAATCCTTTTCCCAACGAATTTTTGTCATCTATTCAATTCTTTCTGCCATAAAAGATGTTGGGTCAAAGGCTCGGCTTTTGAAGGAGGGAGGAACCGTCAGGATCAATTCAGAAGATCTCAGAAGGGGATGAGCCTTTATAAAATCCGAAGCTAATACAGCCAGAATCTTACCAGCCTGCCTGTCTTGCTCATATTTGAACTTATGTAAAAGGTAACCCAATTGGGTTCTTTTTCTGGTGACCCCTCCAGATATGCTATACTCTCCCAAAGCAACGCCTGTGTCGAAGTTTCCCGTAAGGAAGATCGGCTCTATTTCTGATAAAGATAAAGCTTCAATTTCTTCACCGGAACCAAACACCCAGCCAAAGCCCAACTTAACAAGAAGCCTTTTTATACCCTCCCTCATCATAACAGCTCATAAAAATGGAGAGGAATCAATCTCACCAATTACTTATGCTCGTTAGACCAAGCCAATTGTCCTCTGGGGGCAAGAAGATCTAAGGCATAAAGCAGATTATCTCGTTTGGCTTGAAAATCTGCCAGATACTCCCTTTTCACCGGATGAAGCGGAGGGGCAACCATCCTCAAAGGATTGACAAATCTTCCGTTGGCTTTTACTCGATAATCCAAGTGAGGGCCGGTGGAACAACCTGTGCTTCCCACATATCCGATCAACTGTTTCTGTTTCACCTTGGTCCCTTTTCTGATGCCTCGGGCAAAACTTAAGAGATGTCCATAGGTGGTAACGAAACCGTTGGGGTGGCGAATCTCTATGATCTTTCCAAAACCTTTCCTCCATCCGGCAAAGACAACCACCCCATCACCGGAAGCCACCACCGGCGTGCCTATCGGAGCGGCGTAATCTACACCCAAGTGTGGTCGGTATCTTTTGAAAATGGGATGAAAACGACTGTAGGAAAACCGAGAGCTGATCCTCCGATAATTCAGTGGGGACTTTAAAAAAGCCTTCCGCACCGACTGGCCCGTAGGGTCAAAATAACCTTTTTTTCCTTCCGGGTTTTGATACAGCACCGCCTGATGAAGCTGTCCGCTCAAATTATATTCAGCCGCAAGGATATCACCGTATTTAACGAAATTGCCATCCTTGTAATACTCCTCAAAGATCAATCGAAACGTATCTCCCCCTCTTGGCTCGGTTAAGAAATCTATCTCCCACTCAAATACTTCAGTGAACTTCATGATCAGCTCCGGGCTTTCGCATCTGTCAATCATGGACTCCCATAAAGAACTTTTTATCTCGCCCTGGAGGGATTTGATCAGGCAATTAAAATAAAGGGTATCCAGCTCTGCCTTTAGCTTCCCTTCTTCTCGTATCACCTTTATTTTTTGACGCATCCCGTTTTGATATTCAAAGTAAAGTATTGAATCCGGCGTGGTCACCAAGGTGTACTCATCACCGGGTAAAGACCTTTTTAAATTGAACTTCTCCTTGAGGGAGGAGGTGAGCTGATAAATTAGCCGCTGAGATAGACCTTTTCTTGAAAGGGAAAGGGCTAAAGGCTCATTTTGGCTTAGCTTTCCTTTATATATGCAACCTAAGGGGATTGGATTTAGGACCGCCTCTTTACAATTCTGATCTTTTTCTGCTTCAAAAAGACCGGAGAATCTTCCAAAGAAGGAGAAAACGACCAGAAGCCCTAAAAGGGAGAGGGCTCGGGTTATCTTCCTTTTGCTGCCAAATTTCAAACTCATTTCTTCTCTTCAAACACCTCGGCTGAAAAGATGTAGATTTCCGCATCCTTATCCTTCCAGCAGTTCTTATCGTAGATGCCTGCCTTGAAACAGATCTCATTTAGGAAGGTGATCCGATCCCATCCTTGTTCCGTAGCGACCTGAGGAAGGAAGACCCCCTGGTGGTATCCCTTTTTCAACACGATGCCGTGCTTTCCTATTTGGATTTCTTTGATGTCTTTGATCCTTTTTAAAGGGGTGAGAACGGATATCTCCAACGTCAGAGAAGGAAGCTCATCTGGAATGACCGGAGGAAAGCGGGGATCTCTTAAAGCCGCTGCCTCAGCCATCTCCTGAATGGTGATGTAAAGCGGTTTGATAGCCTCAATGTAGCCGATACATCCTCGCAAACGACCGTTTTTGTGGATGGTCACGAAAGCTCCTCGCCTCTCCTCCAAGAGGGATGAGTGGACTTCAAACTCTGAAGGTTGCTCTCCTTTGACTTTCTTCTCAATTGTGGTGCGTGCGATATGCAATAAGGTTTCCTTATCCTCTTCAGAAAGACCAACTTCAGTCCCTGCTTTTTCCTTTTCTGTTTTTTCCTCACCTTCGGGCTTGGATTGGGAATCGTAGAGGACCGCGGCCACGTAACCCACCACACCTGATCTCTCTCCGGTGATGTCCCCGGAGTTGGCATATTTTAGCACCTTGGCTTTGTCCGCTCCCAGACCTCTGGCAGCAAGCATGGTAGCTACGATGGGGCTTCCTCCGCAGGCTTCACACACGCCGGCGGAAAGATCGGCAAACAACCCCTCAGGATCAAAGGAATTTATATGGTCTATGGCGATGCTATCCAATCGAACCGCCTCATCGTATGGATGATAATGAGAATAGTCTGAACTGGCTACGATCAATACATCCCTTCCTTCAAGGGACTTTATCAGAGCTTCTGCCAAAGCCTCACAAGTGTTCCAATCTCGATCACCAATGACGATGGGCACCAGCTTGAATTTCCCTAAGACCACCTGGAGAAAAGGAAGTTGAACCTCTATTGCATGCTCGCCTCTGCCTTCCACAAAGCCATGTCCTTTGGTGGAAAGAAATACCCTTTCCTCTATGTCCGCCATTTCTCCAGCCAAGGCAGTATCCACAGGAATTGTTCCTAAGGGGGTTTCATAAGCCCCCCCGTTATACACCGAAGCTCCCTGAAAGTAAGCTACATGACTGGGGGAGATAACCACCACCGTCTCAAAGGAAAAACCCTCCAGGAGCTTGAAGGCATAGGCCGCTACCTGACCCGAATACATATATCCCGCGTGGGGCGAAAATAGAGCTTTTATATTACCCGGAACCGGCTCCTTCTTAGCTTTTTTAAAAAAATCAGTTATCTGTCTGGTTAAAGTCAAAGGATCGCCAGGATAAAATTGATTTGCCACTGCAGGCTTTCTTACTTGTTCCATTTTAAATCTCCCCTCCTTATCAGTATCTTTCCCAGCCTCAGACTTAGACCGCTTCCCACAGTTTGATAGATAAAAAAAGATAAAAAATAAGAATACAAAAGCGAAAAATAAAAATTTTTTCTTTTTCCTCATCTTCTCTCACCTCGATTTAAGGAACACTGCTTTATCCTGCGGATGTTGGATAGTCTGGGGATGAATTCTTTATAGACAAAATGGATGAAGATTTTATCTCCTGGGAGATTTCCCTGATGTTAAGCTTTTTTTTGTATGAGGTGAACCTTTTCTCCTTCGACCTCCCCTCTTCCTCTTCATATCCAGCGCCAGCTTTAGCACCTCATCCATGGTTTCCACGAAAACGAACTTTATCTTCTTTTTTATCTCATCTGGTATCTCCACCATATCCTTTTGATTCTCCTTGGGCAAAATCAAAGTTTCCACTCCAGCTCTATATGCGGCTAAGGCTTTCTCCTTCAAGCCTCCGACAGGAAGAATCTCACCCCTTAAGGTTAGCTCTCCGGTCATGGCTAATTTGGGTTTAACTGGTTTTTCTATCAAAAGAGATGTTATGGCAGTAGCCATTGTGATTCCGGCTGATGGACCATCCTTCGGGATGGCTCCTGCTGGAACATGGACGTGGATGTCATATTTATCGAAGAAATCCTCTTCGATGCCTAACTTTTTGCCGGTGGAGCGAACATAGGATAATGCGGTTTGAACCGACTCCTTCATTACCTCACCTAAATAACCGGTCAGGGTGAGAGATTTTTTTCCCTTCATTTTGGTGGCTTCCACAAACATCAGCTCTCCTCCGGTCTGGGTCCAGGCAACCCCTGGCACCACCCCTATCTGGGGGACTCTTTGCACCATCTCCTGGAAGAATTTAACTGGTCCCAAGAATTTTTCTAAATTCTTGGTGGTTATTTCCACTTTTCTTTTCTGCCCGGAGGCAACCATCTTGGCGACCTTTCTGCAGATGGTGGCGATCTCCCTATCCAGATTTCTCAACCCTGCTTCTCTGGTGTAATCGGTGATGATTTTCTTAAC
>JAOZNS010000086.1 GCA_029933635.1 Candidatus Zixiibacteriota bacterium
ACCTTTATAAAGGGTTCTGCATGACGGTTTCCCTTGTAGGTCTGGTGATTCGTTGTATTACCATTGGCTATGTTCCGGTGGGAACATCCGGTAGAAATAAAAGAGCACAAAAGGCAGAAACGCTGAACACAACCGGGATGTATTCTATTGTACGTCATCCCCTTTATCTGGGCAATTTTATCATCGTCTTGGGAATAACATTGTTTATTGAAGTATGGTGGTTCGCATTGATAACCATTTTGGCATTTTGGTTATATTACGAACGGATAATCTTTACAGAGGAAGAATTTCTAAGAAGAAAATTTGGAGCATCATATCTTAAGTGGGCTGAAAAAAACTCCCACGTTTGTGCCAAGGTTCCGAAATTGGGAAAAACCCAGATTGGCTTTTTCTTTTAGAAATGTTCTCAAAAGAGAGCACCCAAGCTTTTTTGGAATAGTTGCCTCCTTCACTTTCCTGGAGATTGCTGAAGACATCGCTGCAGAAGGCAAATTGGATTTAGATTTGCAGTGGATAATATTCTTCATTGTTGGTTTAATAACATATTTAACTTTGAGAACATTGAAGAAGAAAACTAAAGTGCTTGATCTGGATGGAAGATGAGTAATTTAATGGTCAGGTGTCAGGCAACGGCTTAATCGAGATTTAAATCTACACTTCCTATTTTTGGGTTTAAATTTCTTTCACGGGAGGATGATTTGAACGAAATAGTTGAACTAAAGAAGCTTGCTCCCCAGATAAACTTGCTTAAGTTAAACGTTCCTTTGATCACTCAGAGAGCTAAGGCAGGGCAATTTGTGGTGCTGAGAATCAACCAAGAAGGTGAGCGGATTCCAATGTCCATCACGGACTTGGATCCCCAAACGGGAATCTTAACCATCATCTTTCAGGAGGTAGGAAAGACCACCGCCCATCTGGCGACCCTCAAGCAAGGAGATGTTCTGGCTGACGTGGTGGGACCGCTGGGAGTCCCCACCCATATGGAGAACTTCGGCACCTGCGTCTGTGTGGGTGGCGGGATCGGGATTGCCCCCATTCACTTTGTAGCTAAAAACTTGAAACAGAAGGGAAACAAGGTTATCTCGATCATTGGTGCACGAAGCAAAAATCTTCTGATCCTGGAAGAGGAGATGGGAAAGATAAGTGATCAACTTTTAATTTCCACCGATGATGGCTCTTATGGGCATCATGGATTTGTAACCGACGTGCTCACCCAACTCCTTTCCCAGAAGGTGGAAGTTGATTACATAATGGCAATTGGTCCGGTGATCATGATGAAGGCAGTTTGTGGAGTAACTGCTCCTCACGGGATCAAAACCCTAGTCAGTCTGAATCCTATCATGGTGGATGCCACCGGCATGTGCGGAGCCTGTCGGGTGACTGTGGGAGGAAAAACCAAATTCGCCTGTGTGGATGGTCCCGATTTCGATGGGCATCAGGTCGACTTCGATGAGTTGCTCAAAAGGCAAGCTATGTATCTAAAACAGGAAAGGATAGCCATGGAAAGATTTAAGCAGAGGCTGGGAGATAAGACAAAGGAGGGGGTGGCAAAATGAACGCCAAAGAAAGGCTCAAAATTCCTCGACAAAAGATGCCAGAACAAAATCCCCGAGAGAGGATCAAAAACTTCCAGGAGGTCCCTTACGGTTATACCCCTGAGCTTGCTATGAAGGAGGCTCAAAGATGCCTCCAGTGCAAGAAAGCCGTTTGCATGGATGGCTGTCCGGTGGAGATTAACATCCCGGAGTTTATTCGGCTGATAGCTGAAGGAGATTTTATCGGTGCGGCAAAGGAGCTTAAGAAAAATAACAGCCTTCCGGCCATCTGCGGAAGGGTATGTCCTCAGGAGGATCAATGTGAGAAGGTGTGCACTCTGGCAAAGAAGTTTGAACCGGTGGCAATCGGAAACTTGGAAAGGTTCGCCGCAGACTATGAGAGGGAAAAAGGGGAGGTGGAGATACCCGAAATTGCGCCTCCTACTGGAAAGAGGGTAGCTATAGTGGGATCCGGTCCTGCCGGGCTCACCGTAGCTGGCGACCTTATTAAATTGGGACATCAGGTAACCATCTTTGAGGCGCTTCATAAGACCGGAGGGGTGTTAGTCTACGGAATACCGGAATTCAGGCTTCCCAAAAGCATCGTCCAGGCTGAGGTGGACTACTTACAAAAGTTGGGTGTGGAAATAAAAACCAGCTTCGTGATCGGGAAGCTCTGGACCATCGATGATCTGTTCAAGGAAGGATATGACGCCGTTTTCATCGGCACCGGGGCGGGTTTGCCAAATTTCATGCACATTCCCGGGGAGAATCTCAACGGGATTTATTCTGCCAATGAATATCTCACCAGATCCAACTTGATGAAGGCATATAGCTTCCCCGAATACGATACTCCAATTTTCTCGGGAAAGAACGTAGCCGTTTTGGGTGGTGGAAATACTGCCATGGATGCAGTTCGCACCGCACTGAGATTGGGCGCGGAAAATGCTTACATAGTATATCGTCGATCCAAGATGGAGATGCCAGCCCGAAAGGATGAGATTCATCATGCCGAAGAGGAGGGGGTTAAGTTTCACTTTCTAACCACTCCCATAAAGTATAATGGCAATTCAGATGGATGGGTAACCTCCATGGAGTGCTTGAAGATGAAGCTGGGGGAGCCCGATGCTTCTGGACGACGACGACCCATTCCAATTGAGGGATCAAACTTCGTCATGGAGGTGGACACGGTTGTGGTAGCCATCGGCAACAGTTCCAACCCTCTGGTGCCTCAAACCACTCCCGGTCTGGAGGTGAACAAATGGGGCAACATAGTTGCCGATCAAGAAACCGGACGCACCTCTCGTGAAGGCATATGGGCCGGTGGGGACATAGTTACCGGAGGTGCAACGGTGATACTGGCTGCGGGGGCAGGAAAAAAAGCGGCTAAGGACATCCATCGCTATTTAGAAAATTTATGATCTGCCGTATGAGCTCGATTGTGTCAGGAGGTTGTTATCTGGCGACAGCTCACCTTACCGGAGAGCCTCGGCACCACCTTCCGGTGTGTTAGGACAAAGTCTGGTTGCAATCCAATTTTTTCTCAAACCCGCCGATTAAAAGTAAGGGTGAATCTTCAGATTCGTCCTTTTGATTCGGTCAGTTGACTCAAATAAGTTGAAGCCCAAGCCTCACCTCAACACCGGCAAAATATGGATTACCCCTGGGACAATTTCATTTGAATCCTTCGGGAAATGCGAAAGAGCCAAAATATCCTCTTTGTTTCGCAAATTCAATCGTCGCCGTGCTTAAGGGTTGCAGGACGATGGTCCGTTTTGATACAGATAATTGATCAGGTAAATCACGTCACCCACGTCGACCACGCCATCAAGATTGGCATCTCCACAGGAAGTTGTGGACACGCATTCTGGCGGAGGTCCCCCCCCTGTATAAGTAATTAACCAGATGGACCACATAGCCGGTGGTTATGTTATCATCACCGTTGACGTCGCCACAAAGGATGACCTCACAATTGTAAAGGGAAACACGGAAATCATCCACGCCCGCCTCCACCACAGAACCAGCGTTAAGATCTGATGCTTCGAAACGAACCTTGACCTGGTTGGTCAGGGTGACAAAATCACCTACCATGAAATCGTGTTCTTTCCATCCTTCAGAGGTGACTGGACCAATTGTCTCTACCAAGATCCAGTGAACGCCATCGTCGTTGGAGACGTATACCTTGAAAAGATCGTTGTTGGGATCGTTACCAAAATTATTGGTATACCATAAAGCGTAATGCACTCCGGCGTCGGCACCTCCAGAAAGATCCAACGATGGAGAGATCAACCAGGTGATTCCATCGTCCACGTCCGAATTTCCATCCACGTTGTCGGTGAGATAACAATTGCCCGAGCCATCATAATCGGTGGGAGGATCGCCCCCGTCGATGGAGACTCCATGCTCCCATTGTCCATCGGTCAGATAAGGATCATTCTCCACGGTCCAGCCCAAATCGGTCTCGAAGCTATCCGCGATTATCACCTCCAACCCATACGCAGCCACTCCATAGAACGTCTCCTCGGGCGCACCCATGGGCCAAAGCTGGGTTTGTCCCTGAGTGGTCTGAGCCTCGAAATAGAAGGAGACCTGACTGACGCACTCTGTTTGAGGGAAAACAGCATCATAAACGTTGGTCTCCACCTCGGTCATGGGAATCTCTACCCAGCCAGAGCCATCATCAAAATGCATTACACCCGTGCCAGGCTCAGGTTCGGCTATAACCCATGTCTCCGGTCTGTACACCCTTTACTAAGGGGGGAATTTAAGATCCCCCTATTTTACAGAAGTAGAAATCTAACATGCTACTTGATCATACTAAAGGCGAGGGTTTTTCTCCCCTTCCCCGAAGGGACAATAAAGTGAGTCAATAAAAAGTTTCAAGTAATTTTGATAACTTATCTCTGCGGTGGGAAAGATCATTTTTGAAGAGAGAAGGCAAGATGAGTTGATTATAGCGATGGGAGGTTTATTTTATCATATCGTTTAGCAGATCCAGATAATCGGAGATGACCCTGGTGATAAGAAAATTCGTCCTCACGATCTCCTTGCCCTTTCTTCCCATCTCCTTTGCCAGGTTGGGATCCTTTAGCAGTTGGATGATCCTTTCTGCAAAACCCTTCTTGTCATTGGCTTCAACCAGAAAACCATTTTCGCCATTGATCACCTGCAGAGGAATCCCTCCAATGTTCGAGGTCACCACAGGGGTTCCTTTCCACAAGGCTTCAGCCACGGTTAAACCGAAGCCTTCCTTTATTGACTTCTGTATGATGACCGAGGAAACCCTTTGCAGGGCATTGACCAGGATGCTATTTTCGCTGGTGATAAGGATGATCTCCTTATTTTCAATCAGCTCCCTTGCTTTTCGTTCCACTTTCTTATAAATCATCCACCCTTCTGGATCATCTGTGGCCATGCTTCCACATAACACCAACCGGCAATCTACCTTTTTCTTAACCAGTTTAAATACTTGGATGACCCCTTCTGGATCTTTGAATTTGTCGAATCTGGATATCTGGGTTATCAAAGGTTTATCTCGGGGGATGCCGAACTTCCTCAGATATTTTGAGATGACCGCCTCGGAGATCTCCATGTTCTTTGGAGAAAGAGGATCGATAGCAGGGTGGATGATCCTTTGCTCGACCGGAAGGTCATTTCTTTTATATTTTTCATTTGAAACTATCATCACGTCATATCTGAGAATAAATTTTTTAAGGAAATCCCAGAGCGCACTATTGGAGTTCGATAAATCTACGTGGCATCTCCAGATCCAGGGCTGTTTTTTGGTATAATATTTTATAAGAGGTAGTGGTTGGGGATCATGAATAATCACACAATCGTGATCTATGTGGGTATATACGGCAAAATCCTCATTGGCTCGGATATACAAGCGTTTCTTGATCTCGGTAAGGTTTATGGGAGCGCCTTGAAGGGCATTGTGGAATTTTTTGGTTATGGAGAAGAAGTCGGGGGTTCCATGCAAAATCCTCCAGCCGGTATCAATTCCGATGTCGTTCATCAATACCACCACAGAGCCCAGGATCTCAGCCACACCACCTCCCTGATAGGTGGAGTTGATATGCAATATGTGCTTTCCAGAAAGTGGTCTCGCCTTCCGGTAGATGGAGGAGATTACTCGGTCCCCCACGATCTCACTGTAATCATCCAGACTGCGCATATTATCCTTTAGCCAATTCCTTCAACAACGATCTTACCTGGTCCACTGAATCGAGGTTGAATTTAGCTCTGGACGGGCTTAGCCCGACTTTGATGGAGTAAGCTGATTCAGGAAGAACGGCAAACAGATCTTCGTCCGTCCAATCGTCACCTATGGCTAATATGAAACCCCATTTTTTCTTGGAAAGCCAGAAAAGTGCTGCCCGTCCCTTGTTTATGCCGATGCTTTTTATCTCGATCACCTTGCTCCCCTCAAGCACCCCCAGGTTAAGGTTGGCGGTAAGCTGGAGAAGTTCATCCTTCAGCTCTCTTGCTCTTAAGGAGGCTAATTCAGGATCTGCCTTTCGGTAATGCCATACCAATGAGAAGTCCTTTTCCTCGATGAAGGAGCCGGCGGTTCGATCCTCATACCATTCCAGCACAGGTCGAATCTGTTTTTTCCAATCATCCCTCAATGGCTCAATGGTCTCCCAGCTTTTGTTTCGATCCTTTATCCACACACCGTGCTCGGCAATCAAACTTAGCTTTTTGTTGCCAAACCACCTATCCAAAGTCTCCCGGTCCCGTCCACTTGCTATCACCACTTCATTCTGGGGGTTTTCTGCCAGCGTATCCACAATTTCAATAAGATCTCCATCCGGTTTTGCCTTTTGAGGTTTTTCGGCAAAGGGAACTAAAGTTCCATCATAATCCAGAAGCATAATATTATTATCGCTCTCCATGTAGTCTTTGATTAGGTTTTTTTGTGTCTCCTGGGTCAGTTTTCTCACCGACAACTCTAACTGGATCCTTTTGGCCCTGCTCAATGCATCTAAAAAATCGGTTCCCCACCGCATCACATTATATCGCTGAAGCCTTTTCTGCATTATGCGGTTGCGCTCTATCTGCTCTTCCTGGGGCATACGAAGGGCATATTTTATGGCTTGAGCTACCTCCTCCTTATTATTTGGATTAACGATGATCGCCTCTCCCAGCTCCTTTGCCGCCCCAGCCATCTCGCTCAGAATCAAAACTCCTCTGCCATCGGACTTAGTTGCCACAAACTCCTTGGCGATCAAATTCATCCCATCTCTCATGGGGGTCACCAGAGCGGCGTCTGCCACATTATACAGGGCAACCAAGCTATGAAGTGGCTGGAAGCGATACAGGTACCATATGGGCATCCAGCCGATTAGCCCGTGTTTTCCATTGATCCTTCCTACAAGTTCATCCACCCTGTTCTTCAACTGGGCATAATGCTCCACCCCGGTGCGTGAAGGGACTGCCACTAAAATTAAAGTTACCTTCTCTTTGTATTGAGGATTTTTCTCCAGAAAGAGATCAAACGCCTCCAAACGTTGCGGAATGCCCTTGGTATAATCCAGCCGGTCGATGGATAATACCACTTTGCGGTTCCCTATCTTTTTTCGAATCCTTTCAATCGCCTCCTGCACCACAGGTTCTTGCACGGCGCTAACAAATTTCTTATAATCGATTCCCATGGGAAAAACATCCACCTTGACGATTCTATTCTTTGCATTGATCTGACCAAAGGCATGCTCGTATCCCAAAAGGCGCCTGACCGAGTCAAGAAAGTGCAGAACGTAGTCGTTGGTATGAAATCCGATCAAATCCGCCCCCAAAAGTCCTTCAATAAGTTCCTTGCGCCAGGGAAGCAGACGAAAAACCTCAAAGGACGGAAATGGTATATGAAGAAAAAACCCTATGCTGGCCTCAGGCAATCTCTCTCTTAAGAACCGGGGAAGAAGCATGAGCTGATAATCATGAACCCAGATCGTGTCATCGGGAGAGGCAACCTTGCTCACCGCCTCGCAGAAGGTTCGATTTACTCGCTCGTAGGTTTCCCAGAAGCTTTCCCGGTAGGAGGTGTATAATGGAAAATGATGAAAAAGTGGCCAGATGGTTTTGTTGCAAAAGCCGTAGTAGTAGTTCTCAGCCTCATGCTGGGTGAGAAAAACTGGATGACAATTTTGCTTGGTCATCCTTTCGCCGATCTGCTCTATCTCCTCCAATCTCATCTTATCCAAGGTGATTCCTGGCCACCCTACCCATAGGCTCTGGTAGGATTTATAAAATGAATCCAATCCCGTAGCTACGCCTCCAGCGCTGGGTAGAAAGCGCAATTTGCCCTCCCTTTTGGCTACACTTATTGGCATTCTATTTGAGACAATTACCAATCTGCCCATGAAATTCCCTTCAGCAACTTAGCCTGTAAACATATGCTTGATGTTCGAGTCCTTCCAGCTTTACGACCACTTCGTGGAGAAGTATTGGAGAAAGAGGGGGTAAATGCAAAATGTAGATCAAACCAGATAATAATTTTTCTCCACCGCAATAGGCGAAATTTTGCAAAAGAATCTTTCTGCTCCGATCTCGATCATGATCAACATCACTTAATAACAAATATTCTCTTAAAAATCAAGAATGAAATCCAAAAGTTCAAAGATTTATTTCTACTTCTCCAGCAGATAAATTAAATCAATGGGGGTCAGCTAACATGGCTTATGATAATTGAACTAAACTATAAGGAGAGGGGAAAATATTTTTAAAGAAGCTCCTTATCTATGACGTAAATTGTCACCCCTCATTCGATAAAATATAATGGGTAAAGTTAGCTGGATCCGGGCGAAACTGAATCGAAATTTTGGGCGCCCAACCAGCCAGCCTTTAAGGGGACGGAAGGCTGGCTGTCTTTTTCATCTCTTTCCCTTTGTTTTCTTCTCTACCCTCCACCGAGACCATAAGAGAGGAAAAAATGAAGAGGACAAAGTCAAGATCTTTATCAGGGCGAGGAATTCCGGCTACGAACCAACTCGGAAATATATTAACTTGGCTTGGTTGAAAATAATTATCAAATTGGAGTCTTCTCCGAAAAGGCTGCTAAGAAAGGAAAAAGAAAGAGAAGAAAAGGTTAGGGACAAACGGAGAAAATTTGCTCAAAATTTAGTCTGGATTTGAAAGATTGAGGAGTCAAACAGACGTTTTCTATCTTGCTCAGATCCAAGCAGGTGATTTTCCCACCGTCTGAACTACAACAGAGAATCCACCATTTCAGATTTCTCTCTACCAAGGCATAAGGCTCAATCAGTCTTTCCCTCACCTGACTGGCGTGCTTTTTGTATCGTATCTTTATCTGTTTCTTTTGAGCTATTGCCTGATTGATCATTTTGAACATCGTAAAGAATTTGTCGACCAAGTCGTCAGAATTGAATTCATGCCGTTGGGTGAGGTGTGCTCTAATTTTATTCTCAAAGTTATACTTTTTCCCGCCAGCCTCCAGCTTAGCATAGATGCCTTCAGCCAAATAGGAGAGTGAATGGTCAACCTTCAAGGGAGAGAACTCCAAGGCGAATCTAAGGGCAGAAAGCTCCTCTTTGGTCAAATTAAGGGTGGGCAGAAATGCACCCTCCAGAAACTTGTATCCCTGATCATAATATATTGGGAGCCCGGCTGAGGCGAGATCGTTTATGTCCCTGAATATGGTCCTTTCTGAAACCCCACATTTTTCAGCCAATTCTTTTGAGCCTAAGTTCTCATGGGATTTGATCAGATTTATCAGATAAAGAAGTCTCCCGGCTTTGGTTAACTTCAATTTTGGCTTCCTGCTCTTCCTACTACCTACGTTCGACTTTATTCCCTGGGTTAAAACTGAACAGGCTTCCTGCCACATTGGAAAATCTCTCCCCATTGACTCAGCTTGAAGTTATTTAAACTTAGACTTAATTTTGCAAAAATTGTGCAATTCCGATCGAGTTTGCAACTCGTTTTATTTAAATGAGATACAATTCGAGCGGATGTTTCATAAATCTGCATTTTGAGATATTTTGCCCCAAAAGCTTCCCTAATGCCGTAGATAGCCTCCTGATTCAAGGCAAAAATCTGAGACATTTAATCACAATTAAGTCGCATTTTGTCCCAAAAAAGGCAAGGAAAGGGGTGAATAGGAAAATTTTCGCTGGATGAATGCGCCCCTTCATCTTAATTGATGAAAACACATTGGGCGAAAAAATGAACAGATGGGTTCAAAAGGAGGAAAGTTATCTTTATTGCACTATTGAAAGGAGCTTAATCCAAACGATATTTTTTCAACTTACGGTAAAGTGTTCGTCTATCTATCCCCAGGATGGAGGCCGTTTTACTCTTGTGTCCACCGGTCTTTTCAAGAACCATCCTGATATATTCCTTCTCGATCTCCTCTAAGGATCTGCCTTCTTCTTTGGCTTTTTTTAGGACAATCTCCTCGGGGAATTGGATCTCGGGGGGAAGATGTTCGGTTAAAATTTCATCAGAATCACAAACCAGCACCGCCCGTTCGATAACATGTTCCAATTCTCTCACGTTGCCGGGCCAGTGATAGTTCAAAAACAAGGTCAAAGCGTCCTTTGAAATGGCGTTGACCTGCTTGTCCAAAGAGGAGCTATACTTTTTTAAAAAATGGTTAACCAAAGGATATACTTTATAAATTTTAAAATCTCCATTA
>JAOZNS010000087.1:0-6624 GCA_029933635.1 Candidatus Zixiibacteriota bacterium
GATCAACGAGTAACGAATAACGGTCTCTGAGTTAAACGGATTAGGATAGTTCTGGGATAAAGTATACTCCTTGGGCAAAGGCGTAGATGGTTGAGCTTCCCTTATCCTGGTGGGGATGGAGTGACCCTCTTCATCGGCTAAGATAACTTCTTTAAGCTTCAGCCTTGAATCGGAACCCTGATTGCTGGCAGCCTCAATCGGAATCTCTACAATCGGCCCATTGCCAGGTTTGATGGTCTTTCCAGTGAGGCTGTAGAGAAGTATGGTGAGTTCACCTGACTTTGCCTTCCAAGCCAGGGTTAATCCCTTGCTCCGCTCTGTAAGCTGGACCTCACCGATGGTTATTTCATCTGGGCTGTAATCCAAAGCCAGTTGCACGCCTGTTACCGGGACTTTGGTCTCAATCCCTATGGGGACCAACGCCTGACCAGCAAGAGAACCAGCAACATCCAGACTCACTATGGCAGCTTCACTCTCTTCCTCTGTAGTGGCTTTAGCGAACTTATCAATACAGAATAGACAATCCTCACCATCATAGAGAATGCAGTTGACCTCAGTAATGATGTCTAAGATGTTGATCCCTCCATCGCAATTGTCATCCCCAGCCCATAGCTCATGCTCAGTAGGTGGATCGCCAAGACCCAGGATGATGTTCACTTTCCGCATGATGTCCAGGATGTTAATCTCGCAATCGCTGTTCACATCACCCTTAAGAGTAGTGGTGAAAATGGTATCACTCTCATCCCAGGCCAGGACTGAATCGTCCGCATCCTCTGCCTGTGCCTTAACTCTAACCGTCGATGAGATTAGCAGGGGAACTGTCCAGGTGTAGGAGCCGGTATTTGGTGTGCTACCAACTATGGTATCGGGATAAGTAGAACCGCAATCGGTGGAGAGTAAAAGTCTTATGTGGTCTATTCCAGAGCCTGTAGAACTCCAGGTGATATCATAGGAGCAGCTATCAATCCAGACCTCCCCACCGTTGGGGGAGGTGAGGGTTATCTGCTCCTCTGTGCCAAACTTGGCCACAAAGGCATCCCGCAGACCTCCTCCATAACCGCTTTGGTAAGGATTGACTGTAGGGAAGTCGGTGGATTTAGTTTCCCCTACCACATAGGCACAGCCTTCGCCATCCACCACGATGCCCTTGCCCCAATCCCAATCACTTCCGCCCAGGTAGGTGCTGTAAATGAGGGAACCACCAGAGCGCGAGAGCTTGGCTACGAAGACATCTATATACCCATTGTGGCTTCCATCGTAAGGGTTGGCCATGGGGAAGTCGGTGGACATAGTAATTCCTGTCACATAGGCGTTGCCTTCGCCATCTACGACTATGTTCGCGCTCGCATCAACACTGCTCCCTCCCAAGTAGGTGCTGTAGATAAGTGAATCCCCAGATGCCGAAAGCCTGGTTACAAACACATCACTACCGCTATTGAAACTTCCATCGTATGGGTTGACCGTGGGAAAGTCCCAGGACTTAGTTCCTCCCGTAGCATAGGCACAGCCCTCGCCATCCACGGCTATACCATTGCCTCTATCATCATCGCTCCCACCCAAGTAGGTGCTGTAAAGGAGAGAGCTTCCAGAGGCAGAAAGCTTGGTTACGAAAACATCACACCAGCCATTTAAGCTTCCATCGTAAGGGTTGACTATGGGAAAGTTGGTGGAAAAAGTTTCCCCCGTCACATAGGCACAACCCTCGCCATCCACGGCTATGGCATTGCCCCCATCCAGATCGCTCCCGCCCAAGTAGGTGCTGTAGATAAGGGAGCTGCCAGAGGCTGAAAGCTTGGTTACGAAAGCATCGCACTCGCCATCTAAGCTTCCATCATAAGGGTTGACTATGGGAAAGTTGGTAGAATAAGTTGTTCCCGTCACATAGGCGTTGCCTTCGCCATTCACAGCTATGCCCATGTAATCATCATCATTATTTCCTCCCAGGTAGGTACTGTAGACAAGGGAGCTGCCAGAGGCTGAAAGCTTGGTTACGAAAGCATCACCACCGCCATTATAGCTTCCATCGTAAGGGTTGACTATGGGAAAGTTGGTGGAAAAAGTTCTTCCTGTCACATAGGCGTTGCCTTCGCCATCTACAGCTACGCCCGTGCCATTATCTGTATTCCATCCTCCTAGGTAGGTGCTGTAGATAAGTGAATCCCCAGATGCCGAAAGCTTGGTTACAATCACATCACTACCGCTATTGAAACTTCCATCGTATGGGTTGACCGTGGGAAAGTCCCAGGACTTAGTTGTTCCCGTCACATAGGCGTTGCCTTTGCCATCCACGGCTATGCTCATGCCCCAATCATCATCGTTTCCACCTAGGTAGGTGCTGTAGAAAAGCTCCGGGTCAATATAGAGTGGTTGGCTTCGATCATAATCGTTATCTAAGGCAAAGCCAAACCTGTCTCTCTCCAGGATTACATAGCGGCAGGGAACCTGCCCTCTCTCACCATCTATCTCCTGATAGGCATAAGGCACCCGCTCAACGACATCACCGAATTGGGTGGCTACAACAAGCTCGCCATCACCATTAACCGAAAGGGAATTTACCCCATCATACTCTATCTCTATTTGGGAGGGATCCGCACCAGGCTGAACGATGAAGTCATACTTCAGGGAATGACCATCGCCGTAATACTTCAGGTCTATCCCTGGGTAGATATTCTCGTATCTCACACCAGAATAGTTGGGAACATCCGTGCACCACTTGGAGGGGTCATTGCCATAGAAGTAGTTGCTCCTATGAGGAAGCATTCCTTCACCAATAACCTCAGCATTTGGGTTGGCGCCAACAAACTTAGCCCGAACCAGGAGCCCCTCTTTCTTGTAACAAGGTCTGCTTAGCTTATCCGGCATATCAGCCAGAGGTCCCATCGGTTCCTCTATCACCTCATCGGTCTCTCGGCTAAAAAGATAGGCCACCTCACCGACGGCGAAATAGAATGACGCTCCCAGGGCATTGCAGCGGAATTTGGTTTTCTCCCCAAACTGCCCCCTGTTCTCGGTAAACGACAGAGGCATAGAGGAGAGCTTGGAAACCACTAATTGTCTTTCAGCTTCAGTGACTTCGTTGCCAAAACTGCTGCCTGGAGCGTTTGCCCAGGCATCTCCAATGAGCAGCATGCTCAAGACAGAGAGCATTTCTATTAAAAGTCCTCTTTTCATAGTACTCCTCCTTTTGGTTTAAAGGTTTTTCTACCCGGTTTCAGCCGAGGGATCCCTTGAGGTGGCAGAAGCCCTCTTCTGCCACCTCTTATGGTTGGATCAGGGAATCTGACCGCTCATCCGTTTGGATGTAGGGAGAAACCGGAACTTGTCCCGACCAAGCAGATGGTCAGGAGGTGTGTCCGCCTTCCTTCGGACTCCGATGAGTCGGAGAGTCCCTATGGCTTTTCTCCTGGACCTCTATGGAGAAGGTTTCTCAGGGGAGGCATATCCCCAAAGGTGTGCCCCCCCCTAATCAAATGCCAGAAGTGACCCTACTTGATGAGGATCATCCTCTTAGTCTGGGTGAATCCACCAGCCTGCAGCCGGTAGAGGTAGATGCCACTGGAGACGGGTTTGCCAAACGAGTCACACCCATCCCAGGTTACCGCATACCTGCCAGCCTTCCTCTTCTCATCAACCAGAGTCCTCACCAACTGCCCGGAGATGTTGTAGATATTAAGCGTAACCCAACTGTCCACAGGCAACTGATAGCCTATATTAGTCTCCGGATTGAAGGGGTTGGGGTAGTTCTGGGAGAGGGCATAGGTCTTGGGCAGCGGTGCAGGCAGCACAACATCCTTGGTTATTACGGGAATAGAGCCACCATTCTCTCCGGCTAGGATGGCCTCCTCAAAGTGCAACTCGCCACCGTCGGTTCCCCTGGATGTCAGCTTGAACGGAATCTCCACCACAGATCCAGAGCCAGCAGGGATTAGCTCACCAGTTGTGCTGTAGAGTAACAGGGTTAGCTTACCAGATTCAGCCCTGGATGCCAGGGTAAAGCCATCCGTGAGTTCTGTAAGCTGCACCTCACCAGGAACCAATCTGTCAGGGTCAAACTCTAAGGTCAACTGCAAACCAGCCATTGGAACAGGGTTTTCAATACCGATGGGAACAGTTACCTCGTCTGGTGCAGGATAAGCCACCTGACCTACACCCATCCTGGCAGGTTGAGTGCCGTTCTTGGCCAGCGGATCCCCATTGCAGAAATCGCATTCGCCAGAGAGGATGCACTTAACCTCAAGGATGATGTCCAAGATGTTAACATTCCCATCACAATTATCATCTGCAGCCCACAGCTCATACTCAGTAGGTGGAGGAGGATTGCCCAATATGATGTTCACCTTTCTGATGATGTCCAGGATGTTGATCTCGCCATCCCCATTCACATCGCCTTTCATACCGAGGGTAAATAGACCATCCTGCTCTTCTACTTCAATGGGTTGAGCATTGGGATCAGACACAATGACATCGTGCAGATCCATAATGATGGTGCTTCCTGCTGGGGCACTGGCATCCACATCATAAACCAGTTCGAGCACAGGGCCTGAGCCCGGGAGGATGGAGTCGCCGCTGGTGCTAAATAGCAATACCATAACGCAGGTGTCATTATCGGCTATACTCACGGTAAACCCTGATGTGCGCACGGTGGTGCTACCCCCCGTTGCAGTGAGCCAATTGGGGATATCGGAGATGATGAACTGGATTCCGCCCACAGGAACGGTATTCACCAATTCTATCTCCACCAGGTTGCCGGTGCCACCCGGTGCACCCCAGGCATCAGCAACGCTTAAGGTACAAAGAGTAGTGCCTGGGATAACCGTGACTGAACTGAAGAGGGTATCGTTACCTGGATTCTCATCGCCGATCAAGGCCGTGTAGCATTCAATGATGTAGGTTCCTAATGTGCTGGCAGTCCAGGGCTCAAAATCGACTGTATCTGCAGCTCCTGATACAAGGGTCTTGCTCACTGTATCAGAATAGGATGTGCCGATACTGAATATCACCGGGAAGGTCTCAGTAGAGTCACCGAAGTTTTCCACTACTGCCTGAGGTATCACAACTGTGCCTATATTAACCGTATCAGGAGGAGCCAGGATCTGGGTAACCCCAACATTGTGATGGATTCGGTGGCAAGGGGGCATAAAGTAGGTTGTCCCTTTTGTAGAATCATCCTCATGGTCGAAGATGCGTGCGGCTATTTGAGTACTGTCTTCGGTGCCCCAACAGTTGTACCGGGCCCAAACATCATTCCCCACCGGGCTATTCACATAAATGTCATAGTCACCGTTTCCGTGAAGGTAGCAGGTAAAAGCAGGGTCGTCTCCTATAGCAGGCTGAGAACTTCCGGTGCAATAGACCCCGTAGGAACCATTATTTACTATATGGCTTGAGTGAACAATAGGCGAGGAATTCGACAAATACATTCCGCGGGAGTTGTTGTTGGAGATAATGCACTGGTCAATCGTTGTTGAGGATTTGGACAAATACACCCCGTGGGAGGCGTTGTGGGAGATAACACACTGCTCAATTACCGTTGTGGAATCATATGAACCATAGAACCCATAATGATTGGAATCCAGGGTGCAGTGGGAGAGGCTGAGGGAGAGGGGAGAGTAGGCGTGCACCCCATATGCACTTGAGTAGGTGGCATACTCTACGGTGCAATACTGCAGGGTGCCAGATGAGCCACTGCGAAACCTAATCCCACTCCACTCATCAGAAGCACTGCGTCTGGTGAAGAGGATACCTGATGCCGCTGTCCCCTGGGCATTTAGGGTGCCATAAACCGGGAGGTATTCGCCATCGTCAAATCTTACCGTATCATCGGCCTCAATGGTCAATGTGCCTCCAGATGATATAGTTGGGGATCGAGTGATGATGTAATCAGCTTGAACATTTCGCCAGATGACCCCCTTGGATGTTGAGCCGCCATAGACCTGGATACCATCATTGTTGGTATTCCCACTGGTGGGGATGTTACCACTGGAGGCTGTACTGGGATAGGAGCCAATATTCATGGTCAATCCCCAGAAGTTGCCGGTGATCGTGTTCCCACTGCCAATGGTGAACTCCCCCGTGCTCTCCATATAAATAGCCCCATAGTCCCCTGTGTTGCCAGTTATGGTCTGGTTGGATATACTTGGGTTGGAACAGTCCCTAAACCATACACCTGTATTGCTATTCTGGATGGTGTTGGCAGTGGAAAGGGCTGGGGATGCGGTATTACTGATGTAGATGCCACAGGTGGTGTTATCCCGGATGGTGTTGTCAGTGAGGGTGAGTGGGATTACATCGTTGTCACCATCTAAGTAGAATCCATAGTCACTGTATTGCAAGGTGCAGTGGGAGAGGCTGAGGGAGAGGGGAGAGTAGGCGTGCACCCCATATGCACTTGAGTAGGTGGCATACTCTACGGTGCAATACTGCAGGGTGCCAGATGAAGCGCTGTGAAACTTAATCCCACTCCACTCATCAGAAGCACTACGTCTGGTGAAGAGGATGCCTGATGCCGCCGTCCCCTGGGCATCCAAAACGCCCCGAATTTGAAGGTTCCTACCATTGTCAAACTTTATCGTATCATCGGCCTCAATGGTCAATGTGCCTCCAGATGATATAGTTGGGGATCGA
>JAOZNS010000087.1:6724-10188 GCA_029933635.1 Candidatus Zixiibacteriota bacterium
GAATCCATAGTCACTGTATTGCAAGGTGCAGTGGGAGAGGCTGAGGGAGAGGGGATGGGTAGCATCGATGGCATGTCCAATTCCATAGGTGGTATACTCTACGGTGCAATACTGCAGGGTGCCAGATGAGCCACTGCGAAACTTAATCCCACTCCACTCATTAGAAGCACTACGTCTGGTGAAGAGGATGCCTGATGCCACTGTCCCCTGGGCATTTAGAACACCGTAAACCGTGAGGTATTCGCCATTGTCAAACTTTATCGTATCGTCAGCCTCAATGGTCAATGTGCCTCCAGATGATATGGTGGGAGAGTGGGTGACGATGTAATTGACCCCAATATTTCGCCAGATGACCCCTTCAGATGTGGAGCCGCCATAGACCTGGATACCGTCATTGTTGGTATTCCCACTGGTGGGGATGTTACCACTGGAGGCTGTACTGGGATAGGAGCCAATATTCATGGTCAATCCCCAGAAGTTGCCGGTGATCGTGTTCCCACTGCCAATGGTGAACTCCCCCGTGCTCTCCATATAAATAGCCCCATAGTCCCCTGTGTTGCCAGTTATGGTCTGGTTGGATATACTTGGGTTGGAACAGTCCCTAAACCATACACCTGTATTGCTATTCTGGATGGTGTTGGCAGTGGAAAGGGCTGGGGATGCGGTATTACTGATGTAGATGCCACAGGTGGTGTTATCCCGGATGGTGTTGTCAGTGAGGGTGAGTGGGATTACATCGTTGTCACCATCTAAGTAGAATCCATAGTCACTGTATTGCAAGGTGCAGTGGGAGAGGCTGAGGGAGAGGGGATGGGTAGCATCGATGGCATGTCCAATTCCATAGGTGGTATACTCTACGGTGCAATACTGCAGGGTGCCAGATGAGCCACTGCGAAACTTAATCCCACTCCACTCATTAGAAGCACTACGTCTGGTGAAGAGGATGCCTGATGCCACTGTCCCCTGGGCATTTAGAACACCGTAAACCGTGAGGTATTCGCCATTGTCAAACTTTATCGTATCGTCAGCCTCAATGGTCAATGTGCCTCCAGATGATATGGTGGGAGAGTGGGTGACGATGTAATTGACCCCAATATTTCGCCAGATGACCCCTTCAGATGTGGAGCCGCCATAGACCTGGATACCGTCATTGTTGGTATTCCCACTGGTGGGGATGTTACCACTGGAGGCTGTACTGGGATAGGAGCCAATATTCATGGTCAATCCCCAGAAGTTGCCGGTGATCGTGTTCCCACTGCCAATGGTGAACTCCCCCGTGCTCTCCATATAAATAGCCCCATAGTCCCCTGTGTTGCCAGTTATGGTCTGGTTGGATATACTTGGGTTGGAACAGTCCCTAAACCATACACCTGTCTTGCTGTTCTGAATGGTGTTGGCAGAGGCAAGAGTCGGTGATGTGGCATTACTAATGTAAATGCCGCAAGTGCTATCATCTCGGAAGGTGTTGTCAGTCAGGTTTGGTGTTGCATTGTCACCCCAGAATCCGTAGTCATTGTATTGCAGGGTGCAATTGGAGAGGCTGAGGGAGAGAGGAGAGGTGGCGTCGATCGCATGTCCAGATGAGTATTTAGCATACTCAATGGTGCAGAATTGTAGGGTGCCCGAGGAGCCACTGTAGAACCTAAGCCCACTCCACTCATCAGAAGCACTGCGTCTGGTGAATAAGATACCATTACCTGATGTTCCAGGTGCATTGAGTATCCCATAAACACGCAGAAGGGCACCATCGTCGAACTTCACCACGCAACCGTCCTGAATGGTCAATGTCACCCCAGGATTGACTTGCACATAGTCAATAACTATGTGGTTGTTGCCTGCAGGAGTCCACGTTGTATCATGGGTTATAATCTCGCGATCATGTATTGTATCCGCCCATGCCGACAATGGACTTAAAGCCATCAAGGCAACCACAAAAGACAAAGCCAATTCAATTCGTAAAAAATTCTTGCGCCGAGCAGAAATCATTTTGATCTCCTTTAAGATTTAAAGCTTTCTTTCTTCAGGTTCTGTGATACTGGTCCAATCCCTGAGTTGCTTATCACCCCCTTTCCTTGAAATTTTTAACTGCATCTCAACCACCTCCTTTCTATGAACTTGCCAATTCAAAAAAGCAAGCAGGTCGGGTTCCCAGCATTTTAGCGGGATACCCGACCCGCTATTTAAATTCCTCTGCATCACCGCAGCAGGATCATCTTCTTGGTGTCAGTGAACCTGCCTGCCTTGATCCTGTAGAAATAGATACCAGAGGATACCTCTTTGCCAGCCTGATCCTTGCTATCCCATCTCACCGAATGATACCCTGGTTCTTGCTGCCCATCAATTAGTGTCCGCACCAACTGCCCCTCTATGTTGTAAATCCTCAAGCTGACTGCTGCCGACTGATCACGATCTACGATCAACGAGTAACGAATAACTGTCTCTGAGTTAAATGGGTTGGGGTAGTTCTGGGAAAGGGCAAACTCCTTGGGCAGCGGTGCAGATGGCTGTGTTTCCCTTATGCTGGTGGGGATGGATTGACCATCTTCATCGACTAAGATAGCTCCCTTGAGGTGAAGTCCCAAATGAGTATCCCCATTGTTCGTAGCCTGAATTGGAATCTCTACAATCGCACCATTCCCAGGCTGGATGGTCTCTCCAGTGAGGCTATAGAGAAGTATGGTGAGTTCTCCTGATTCGGCCTTCCAAGCCAGGGTTAAATCCTTGCTCCGCTCTGTAGGCTGGATTTCACCAATGACCATCTCATCTGGATTGTATCTTAAAGCCAGTTGCACCCCCGCCAGAGGGACTTTGGCTTCAATCCCAATGGGGACTACCATTTGACCAGCAGTTGAAGTCTCAACATCAAAGATATGCACTATAGTGGATTTGCTTACCTCCTCTTGGGCAACTTTAGCCAACGACCCAGTACAGAAAAGGCACTGATCGCCCTCATAGAGGATGCAGTTGACCTCAGTAATTATGTCTAAGATGTTGATCCCTCCATCGCAGTTGACATCCCCAGTCCATAGCTCATGCTCAGTAGGTGGAGGAGGATTCCCTAAGATGATGTTCACCATCCGGATGATGTCCAGGATGTTAATCTTGCAGTCGCTGTTTACATCACCCTTAAGAGTAAGGGTGAAATTGGCATCACTCTCATCCCAGGCCAGGACCGAATCACTGGCATCCTCTGCCTGTGCCTTGATTCTACAGGTAGATGAGATTAGAAGGGGAACTGTCCAGGTGTAGGAGCCGGTGTTTGGTGTGCTGTCCGCTATGGTATCGGGATAGGTAGCACCGCCATCGGTGGAGTATAAAAGTCTTATGTGGTCTATTCCAGGGCCTGTAGTTTCCCAGGTGATATCATACGAACAACTATCAATCCACACCTCCCCACCGTTGGGGGAAGTTAACCCAACTTTCGCTCTTTGAAAAAATTTTCCTTGTTTTTCAATGAGTTATGC
>JAOZNS010000303.1 GCA_029933635.1 Candidatus Zixiibacteriota bacterium
TGGAGAGTTAGCTGAAATAGTAAAATCCTATAATCGACTGGCCCGGATCTACTTTATCAAATGTGACCTCAAAAAATCGATAGAATATCTTAATGAAGCTAAAGAGCTTTCTGAAAAAGTCGGTGACCTCAAGACTAATGCATTAATATATGGTAACCTCGGTAGAGTTTATACTCTCTTGGGAGAATGGAGAAAGGCGGAAAAGAATCTGGATATAAGTCTTAGTTTTAACCAAAGAAATGGCGACGAACTTAACTTGTGTAAGGATTTGCTCTCCTTGGGTTTTGTAACATGTCTGGAACGAGATTTTCACAGATCGAAGGGATTTTTGACAAGAGCCTTCGAGCTTGCTCGAAAGAATAACTTCCTAAGAGAATTGGCTATATATTACGAATATGCTGGGCAGTTAGCACATAACCAAAGGGATGAAAAAACAGCAAACGCTTATTTCCTAAAAGGAATTGAAATCGGGCAAAAGGCTGCTCCGGAGGGGGATATAAACAATCAAACCTACCGTCTTTTAGCCGAATTACAGATAGTCCAGAAGGACTTTGATCAAGCATTCATCTCCTGCCAGAAATCTTTGGAGGTTTCTAAGTCTTTAGGTGAAAAGATAGAGGAGGGCGCGGCATACAGAATTTTGGGACAGATTCATTCTGCCAGAGGAGAGAAGGAAAAGTCCTCTGAATATTTCAACAAGAGTATTTCATACCTCCAGCAGGTGGGAGCAAAATACGAATTAGCCAGAACCTATCTGGAAGCGGGTCGATCAAAGACCTCTGACTATTACAAGAGATTGGGATTTTTGAGCAACGCGGAAAGTTTGTTCAGGGATTTGAATTCAAAATATCATCTGGGTCTGGTAAACTTAGCCATCACCGATCTTCTGGTGGATGAGAGGGATTATGGTAAGGCTCACGTCTTCCTGGCGGAGGCGGAGAGGCTTTTCAAAGAGTCCAACGATCAAAAGGAGCTTGGTCAAGTTGCCAATTTAAGGCATTCAATTGAGGAGACTCTCTTTCAGTCAAGCATGATTGCCAAGTCCAACGGCAGGGTGACTTTTGATAACATTGTCACCCAGAACACGGAGATGAGAGAGATCATAGAGAAGCTTAGGCAGATAAAAGATTATGATATAAACATTCTTCTGGAGGGTGAGACCGGAGTTGGAAAAGACTTATTTGCCAAAGCCATCCACTATTCCAGCAGAAGAAAAGACAAAAGGTTCGTAGCGGTAAACTGTGCCGCCCTTCCGGATAGCCTTTTGGAGAATGAGCTTTTTGGTCACAAGAAAGGCGCATACACTGGAGCAGACAAAGACCAACCCGGTCTGTTTGAAGAGGCAGAAGGCGGAACCCTTTATCTGGACCAGGCCGAAGAGATCCCCACCTCCACCCAGGTGAAGTTGTTGAGAGCCATTGAGGAAAAAGAGATCAACCGATTGGGTGAAACCAAGCCGAGAAAAATCGATGTGAGGATCATCTCTTCCAGCATTGAAAATTTGAGGCAGGTAGTAAAAGACGGAAAATTTCGCCAGGATCTGTATTTTCGACTCAATACCTTCGACATAGCAATCCCCCCTTTAAGGGAGCGAAAAAAAGATATTCCTCTTCTGGTCAGACATTTCTTAAAAGAATATGGGGTGGAGGAGAAGAGAATAAAGGATTTTGAGAGAAACGGAGCGCTTAGAAGATTTTCAGAATACGGCTGGCCTGGAAACGTGAGGGAGCTTGAGAATGAGATAAAAAGGATGGTGGTCTTAGCTCAGGCAGGTGATAAAGATCCATCCGGATTTTTGTCAGAAAAGCTGGGTCACCCTACCAGCAATCAGATTTTTTCTAATGATGCCTCCTTGTTCCAACAGGTGGCGGAGTTCGAAAAAGAGAAAATCATCGAGGCTTTGAAGCAATGCAATTGGATCAAGTTAAGAGCGGCCCGACTATTAGGTATCCCCGAAGCCACAATTAGAAATAAGATGAAGAAGTATAAAATCTCCCCGCCTGCATTGGCTTCATAGAATATCAATTGATTTGTTATATCCCCGGTCTGAAAGAGAGACCCCAGTTCTTAGTTACAGAACCGGGGCTTTTTTACACCACAGAGAATTGCCCCACTTTTGGTATTTCGCACTTTTTCACGAATTCCCTAATCGTTTGAAACATAAAGGATAAATAGCAATAAGCCTCCGTCTTTCGCTTTTGCCTCGCCATAATTGACGCATCTCCAGCTCGGTTACGTATTCGCCTAACTTTATACAACGAGTAAACCCGCGTATCACATGAAATTTTTGATTGTAGTATAATAACTTACAAACCAAAGATTGAATTTCTTTCCCACTGAATGAAACCTGCATACTTTTTGCTCATATAGTAAACTGGCTACAGAATTACGGCATTGAAGCCTAAGCGCTTAAGCATTACAGCTAAATAAACAAAAGGGAAACCTTAACTCCTCCCGATTGTTCATCCGAGGACAAAAACGAGGAGGTGAGAAGCAAGAAAAGTCTAATCCTTGCTTTGAAGCGTGTCCTAATGCATCTGCATTAAGATTCATCTTGAAGGACTCCTCCTGAAGGAAATGCCAGTGCCTTCTGCTTAGGTAATTCATATTACCGAA
>JAOZNS010000088.1 GCA_029933635.1 Candidatus Zixiibacteriota bacterium
AATTTTTTGGTTCTACTTTAAATAAACTTTTATCCACTCCGATAGATAAATATATGAGCGATTACGGATATAGAAGTTACAGCTTTGGATCTTGGGGGATCACCAGGGCGGTAAAATATCTTCTGTTGATAAATGCGGGGATTTTTGTTCTGGAATTCCTTTGGGGTTCAGAGTTGATCTATGTTTTCGGCTTAACGCCCGCTCTGGTGAAGAAGGGATTTATCTGGCAACCAGTAACCTATATGTTCCTTCATGGGGGGGTGTTTCACATCCTTTTCAACATGTTCGCCTTATGGATGTTCGGATGTGAGATTGAAAGAACCTGGGGAAGCAAAGAGTTTGTGAAGTATTATTTCATCACCGGTATAGGTGCCGGACTTTTCACCTTCCTCCTTTCTTTTAATTCGCAGATCCCCACCATTGGAGCATCGGGTGCTATCTTTGGAATACTGGTAGCGTTCGCTCTCATGTTTCCCGACAGGTTAATTTATCTGTATTTCATCTTTCCGGTGAAGGCTAAGTATCTGGTGATCTTTTTTGCCATAATCGAATTTTTAGCCTCTTTCAGACATACCTCAGATGGAATAGGACACTTTGCTCACCTGGGAGGAATGGTGATCGGATATCTTTATATCAAAAGAGACTTGAAGATTCCTATATTCTTCCGATTATCATATTATCTGAACCTGATGAAGGAGGTTAAACATAAACGCCGAATTAAAGTCATAACCAAGAAAAGAGAACAGGAACAAAGGTTGATGGAAAGGGTTGATCAGATTCTGGATAAGATAAACCAGGTGGGTTACGATAACCTTACCAGAGAGGAGAAGAAGACCTTAGAGCAAGCCAGTCAGCTTTTGTCCGGTCAATCCGAAAAAAGATGATAAAGAGGGGGCAAATGCCCAAAAGGATTTTGGTGGCAGATGAGAGTCCCACCATCAGAAACGTTACCCAATCTCTTTTGAAGAAAAAAGGGTACGATGTGCTTTTTGCCCGGGACGGAGAAAAAGCCATAGCGATAGCTCAAGCCGACAAGCCCGATCTCGTATTCCTGGATGATCACCTGCCCATTTTAAATGGTGGGCAGGTATGCGAAAAGCTAAAACGGAACGAAAGCTTAAAGGATATTCCGGTGGTAATGTTTTTGTCCAAGGATGAAGCACACAAGCAGGAGGAGCTAAGCAAGAGAGGGGTGACTGATTTTATCACCAAGCCTTTCAATCCCAGAGAGATCATAAATCAGGTGGAGCGGATATTTGAGAGGAAAAAAACTTCTTCGGAATCAAATGGAGAAAAAGTAATTCAAGATATTGCTCTAAAGGAAACCGAAAGATCTGAGATAAAGCAGATCCCACAAATTTCTTCCTCCCTCCAAGAACAAAAATCGGATGACGTCTTAGACATCGTTGAAACCAGTGCTCTGGTGGAGGATTTTGAACAGACCATTCCAGATTCAGATACAGGGGTGGCTCATGGATTTGATTGGTTTCTTTCCGAGTTGAAAAGGGAGACCAAGGAAGAGGAAAAGATAGGTTTGCCGGCGGAGAAAAAATCCTCCCCCGCTGATCAGCTCATTTCAGATAAAGGAACAGAACAAAAGAAAGAAGAAAAAGTCTATAAAATAGATGAACACCAGAAGGGATATGAGGATTTCCTAAAGGAGTTGAAAGAGGAACTGGAAGAACTACCCGAACAGGCAAAACAAAAGTCAAAGGAAAAGCTCAGCGTGGCTTGGTCGGATGCGCAATTTTCAGATCTAAAGGAGAGGATCTCCGAAAGAATTGCCCATGAGGTGGCAAAAAAAATCACTCCTGAGCTTCTGGAGAAGGTAATTCGGGAGGAGATTGACAGGATAGGAAAGGAGAGGTCCTGAGGGAAAAGGTGCCCTTTGTCGGCTTCACAAAAGCCTTCCCTTGTTTCAATCCACTCTTCTGATAATTGGTTCACTCACAAATTTTTTTTATACAACTTCGTAATCAAAAGTAAATATCTACTTTCGTCTTATCTGCGTTATAGTGAGGTAACTGAGAGGAAAGTTGACACAGAATTTTCGCTGGTTCTGATCTCAAAGCCGGAGGAATAAGTGGAAAACATCACGGTTTTAGCGGCTTTTACTGCAGGAATAATCTCCTTTCTTTCCCCTTGTGTCCTTCCTTTGATTCCCGGATATCTCTCCTTCATCTCCGGGGTGTCGGTTGAGGAGATCAGAGGTGAGGGAAAAAGATCTGAAGCTTTAAAAAAGGTGAGTAAAAATACACTTTTTTTTGTTTTTGGATTTTCCGTCGTTTTTACCGCCTTGGGTGCTTCGGCCACCTTTGTGGGTGAGTTTTTATTGTCCAAGCTTTCGTTGTTCAACAAAATCGCTGGGGCCATCATCGTTCTTTTGGGACTTCACATCATGGGTGTATTCAGAATTTCATTTCTTAATTATGAAAGAAGATTTCGCACCAAAGGCAAACCTATAGGTCTTTTCGGGTCCTTCGTGGTAGGTCTTGCCTTTGCCTTTGGCTGGACTCCTTGCATCGGTCCTATCTTAGGTGGAATACTCCTTTTAGCCTCCAATCAGGATACTGTGGGACAAGGAATCGTCTTGCTTTCATCTTATTCCTTAGGTTTAGGTATCCCATTTCTGATAACTGCGGTAAGCTTCAACTCCTTTCTGGGCGTTTTCGGTTGGGTGAAAAAACACTTTCGGACCGTGGAGATCATAAGCGGATTGTTTCTGATAATTATCGGATTTTTGATCTTCATAGGTTCCTTCGGCTATATCGCCGGACTTTTAAACCAGTGGGTTCCCTGGTTTCACACTGAGTAAGGAAAATCTGGAAAAACTTAATTCTCCAGAGGTAGACCTCCCATCCAGCTTCTCTTTTTAGGTGGCAAATACAAAACCCTGATGGTTCGTTTCAAATAAAGACAATTTATTTATGGGGTTAGTTCAATAAAAGGTGTGGAATCGTTTATCACGCCAGAGGCTTGATAAATCCAACAGCCAAAGGGTTCACCTTTTGAGAAGACAAGTCCATCTGAACATAAAATTTTTTTGGTTCATGCCAGCGTTTCCCAAAATCCTGCTATCAACCCTTTTAATCTGCTTTTTTAATCCCCCAGTCATTTTTTCTGAGGTCAGGCTGACAGAGCTTTTTCCCCAACCAGCCGAAGGCTGGAGCGTGATTGAAACTGCTAAGATATACGATCGAAAAAATCTCTTTGACTATATAGATGGAGGGGCGGAAATCTATCTGGCTTATGATTTTCAACAGTTGGGGGTTCAAACCTACTCACCCAAAGTTAAAGATTCCTCCGAAGAAAAATCTATAACCGTGGAGATATGGCAGATGAACTCCTCCGCGGATGCCTGGGGTGTTTTCTCCTTAGATCAAGAGGGAGAAAGCGTTGAGCTTGGACAGAAAGGAGTCTACAGCGATGGACTTTTAAGATTCTGGAAAAACAATTTTTTTGTGAAAATTCTTGGTTTGAGTGGTGATTTAAAAAAGGTAATTTTGAAATTAGGAACTGAAATTGATAAAAGAATAAAAAAGGATGGGAACCCTCCCAAGCTTGTTTCCCAAATACCTTCAGATAGCCTTATTCCAAACTCAGTTCGTTTTTTTCATAAGCTGATTATTCTGAAAAACCTGTATTTTTTCCCAGAACAGAACCTCCTCAATTTGGATGAGAAGACCGATTGTATGTTGGCAGACTACAGTTTGAGCAAGGATAGTCTGAAACTTCTTTTAATTCAATATCCTGACACCGCAAAAGCTATAAAAGTTGAGGAGAGCCTGAAGAGAGCCCATTTAAAAGCCCGATCTTTTGCAGGAGGAAAGATATTTAAAACAAAGGAGAATAGGTTAATAGGGATGCAATTGCTGGGAAATTATCTTATCCTGGTTCTCGAAGGAAAAAAGAGAAAGAACGTTCTTTCCCTTTTGAATTCAATTGAGATCTCCTTAGCCTGTAGAGTGAAGTAAGATTAAAAGGAAGGAGAATCTGAGGATCTAAAAATGAAAGATAGGGTTACTCGCAGAGACTTCATCAAGGGATCTTTGGGAACCGCTTTAACCTTGAGTCTTCCTGGGTTTGGATTTTCGCATCTTGTTGCCCAGACGCTTGGGGAGAAGGAGAGATTTCCTGATCTGGCAGTGGTGACCGACGGCGATCCGGTTTCTATGACCCGCACAGCCATCCAGCTCTTAGGAGGAATGAAGAGGTTCGTCTCCAAGGGGGATGTGGTGGTGGTTAAGCCCAACATGTCCTGGGACCGACAGCCAGAGCAGGCGGCAAATACCAATCCACAGGTGGTGGCGGAGGTGGTAAAGATGTGTCTGGAATCGGGTGCAAAGAAGGTGAAAGTTTTTGATCGCACCTGCAACACCGCCTCCCGATGTTACCAGAATTCGGGCATAAAGAAGGCTGCATCGGAGGCAGGAGCAGAGGTGAGTTACGTGGTGGATGCTGGCTTCTCCGATACCAGGTTTCCAGAAGGTGAAGTTTTAAAGCGCTGGCCCATGTACAAACCTGCCCTTGAGGCAGACCTGCTGATAAACGTTCCCATAGCCAAAAATCATGGTCTGACCTATCTCACCATGGGGATAAAAAACCTGATGGGTATAATGGGAGGCGACCGGGGAAAGATTCATTGGAACATAGAGGACAAGTTAGCTGATTTAGCAAATTTCGTTCAACCTCGGTTAACCATTTTAGATGCTTACCGCATACTGGTCAAAAATGGTCCTCAGGGTGGAAGCTTAAAGGATGTTCAATTGAAGAAGACCATAATTGCGGGAACACAGATTGCCACTGTGGATGCTTTCGGAGCAACTCTCTTTGGCATCAAGCCCGAAGGCTTGAAGTATATCGTTAAATCGAGCAAAATGGGTTTGGGGGAGATGGATTTGAGCAAGGTGAATATAAAGAGGGTGAGTCTGGAGTGATCTTCTCCAAAAAAACCTCACCCCATGTTTTCCCCTCTCCCCAGAGTGGAGAGGAAGGATCGACAGGGGAGAGTAAATTCAGGGGGATGAATTGAAAACCGTCCGTCGAGTCTCACAAATTCTTTTCCTTCTCTTCTTTTTCTTTCTTTTTCTTTCTGCCACCTATCCATTAAAAATTAAAATTCCGGTTGATCTCTTTCTGAGGATGGACCCTTTGATTGCGATCTCAGTGGCTCTTTCCGCCCATGCGATCGTAAGGACCTTCATCTGGGCTGTTTTGGTGCTGGTTCTTACCATACCCTTGGGAAGATTCTTCTGCGGATGGGTTTGTCCCTTAGGCACCACCCTGGATGGGACCAGCTTCGTTTTTAAGAACAAAGCGGGGAAAAGCTATCCCAAACTCAGATATCTGAAATATATGGCCTTGATCTTTCTTCTGATCGGTGCGGTTTTTTCTTCTCAGCTTTTCTGGTTCTTTGATCCCATCGCCCTGTTGACCCGCTCGATTGAGCTTTCGATCTGGCCAATTATCACTTTACTCTTCTCCTCAATTTTTGGTTGGGTTTTCCAGATAGCTTCATATCCGGTGTGGCTGAGCAGGGTTCACAATTTCTTCTCCTCTACACTCCTTCCTGATCAGCTTACGTTCTTTCGCATGTCAGGCTGGGTTTTGCTGATCTTTTTGGCTATTCTGGCCGCCGAATTTGTATCCCGTCGATTTTGGTGCAGAAACCTTTGCCCCCTAGGAGCTCTTTTAGCCTTTTTCTCCAAGTTTCAAATCTGGAGAAGAAGGGTGAGCTCCGATTGCAACAACTGTGCGGTATGCCAGAATATCTGTAAGATGGATGCCATAAAAAGTGATTTCAGGTCAACTGATTATTCTGAATGCATTCAGTGTTATGATTGCGTGAAGGATTGCCCCAATGAGGTCACCAGCATTAACTTCAAAGGGGAAATTAAGTCATACAAATTTGATTTAGGGAGGAGAAGGGTAATTCGATCAATGGTTGCAGGACTGGTGTCTGTCGGAATTTTGAAAACCAATATGGTGACCAGAAATCAAACCGCCACCTTGATTCGTCCCCCCGGATCAAGGGAGGAGAACGAATTTCTGGATCGGTGCATTCGCTGTCACGAGTGCGTGAAAGTGTGTTCAACTTCAGGGAGGTTTCTACAACCAGCATTTTTGGAAAGTGGTCTGGAAGGCATGTGGACTCCTGTTGGAGTGGCTCGATATGGATATTGTGAGTTCAACTGCACCATGTGCACGGAGGTCTGTCCCACCGATGCCATTCACATCTTAGATGTGGAAACCAAGAAGAAATGGATAATTGGTCTGGCTTATATAGATAGAGACCGATGCATACCCTGGTACAAGAACGAAAACTGCCTGGTCTGCCAGGAACATTGTCCCACCTCTCCCAAGGCGATTGAGCTGAAAGAGGAAAAGGTCCTCCATATTGACGGATCGGAAAAGTTGGTAAAACGCCCTTACGTGATAGAGGAACTTTGTATTGGCTGTGGGATCTGCGAGACCAAATGCCCGGTCTCAGGAAAATCAGCGATAATCATTACCCCCCAGAATGAACAGAGGTGGACTGAGTAACTTATCGCCCCCTCTCTAAATAAAATTTCTGAACTTATAATTTTGGGTCTTCTCCAATTTAGTTGCTGGAATTTCGGATAGTGTCCGCAGGATTCAAATGAAAAGGACTTAAGATGATGGCAAATCTCAGGGGACCTCACCCCTCATTCGAGTCAAGTGACCTATCTTTCCCTCTCCATCCAGATGGATGGAGAGGGGGACAAAGGGGGAGAGGTAAAAAAGCATGGTTTACACCTTTGGGTCAAACCAAAGCTTATTTAAGGGATTCAACTTCCAACAGACAGAAATTAGCGACTCTTTTGGAGAAGAGCCATAATTTATAACATCCTTGGAGTTACTTGACATCCCCTGAAGGGGGCTTTAAATTGGTGGAATAGGATCGAACGGTTAACTTTCAGAAGAATGAGAAGCTTTCATGTTCGCCTTAGTGGCTTTGCCTCTTCCTTTATCCGAACCGCTGATATATCGGATTCCCTCACATCTTGAAGGAAAGCTGGATCTGGGTTTCAGGGTTTTAGTCCCTCTCAGAAAAAAGATCGTTACCGGCTTTGTGGTAGGCTTTGCCCCTGCCTCCGGAGTTGTTCATATCAAAGAGATCAAAGATCTTCTGGATCCCTATCCCCTCTTCTCCGAGGAAATGCTTAAACTTACCAGATGGGTATCTGAATATTATGTTTGTTCTTGGGGTGAAGCTTTGAGGGCTGCTGTTCCCTCTTCTCTTATGTTGAAAAGCCAGATGTGGGTCAGAAGGGTGATGGGTGAGTATGTGGTGCCTACCCAAGGACTCTCTCTCAGACAAAAGAAGATTCTTGAGATTTTAGCTGATGAAAAGGAAAGGAAGCTCTCTTCACTGGCAAAAGCTCTTAAGGCGAAAGGACTTTATGCAGACCTGTATGAGCTTAATAAAAAAGGAATAATTGAAATCGATGAGCGTATGGCTGAACTAGGTGCAAGAATTAAGCATGAAAAGAAGGTGAGGCTGAAGAATTTTGATGGTGGTTCGGGGAATTTGGAGCTTATAAGAACTGCAATTTCGACTTTGAAGAAAAAATCCACTGCGCAGTCAAGATGTCTTGAGTTGCTTTTGGAAAACGAAGGTGAGCTGCCCTTTAAGGAACTTACCACCAAGTATCGGATCTGCACAAATTCACTAAAGGGACTTGAGAAAAAAGGTTTCATCGAATTTATCCGGGTGGAAAAAATAAGAGAAAGCAACTGGGCTTTGGACCTTCCGCAAACGCAACCTTTATCCCTTAATGAGGATCAGGAGGATGTTTTAAAAAAAATTGTAGAAGCTTTGGAAAAGGGGGTTTATTCCTCCTTTCTGATCTTTGGGGTCACAGGAAGTGGTAAGACCCAGGTTTACATCGAAGCCATCAGGAAAGTTTTGGAAGAGGGGAAGGAAGCTTTGGTTTTGGTTCCGGAGATATCCCTCACCCCCCAGATAATATCCCGATTTGAAGCTAACTTTGGGGAGAAGGTAGGATGTCTTCACTCCCGCATGTCTGCAGGGGAGCGATTTGATACCTGGAGGAGGATCAGGGGGGGCAAACTTCCTCTGGTGGTGGGAGCAAGATCCGCGGTGTTTTCACCCTTCCAGAATCTGGGATTGATCGTGGTGGATGAGGAGCACGATCCCTCCTACAAACAAGATGATCCTGCTCCCAGATACAACGCCAGAGACGTGGCTGTCATGAGAGCCAAATTAAATAACGCTGTAGTTATTTTAGGCTCGGCTACCCCCAGCCTTGAATCGTATTATAATGCCCGTCAGGGCAAATATATTTTGTGCCAGTTGAAGGAGAGGGTGCAGAAACAAACGCTTCCTCAGGTCAGAATCGTCGATCTACTGCAGGAAAGAAAAAAGGGAAACCGAAGATTTCTCTCAACCAACCTGAGAACCCTGTTGCAGGATCGGATGGAAAAAAAGGAGCAGGCGCTTTTGTTTTTGAATCGTCGTGGTTTTTCCACCTTGGTCAAATGTCAGGATTGCGGATATGTGGAGAAATGCCCCCGTTGTGATATCACCCTGACCTTTCATCGAATCGATTTCTCTTTGAGATGCCACTATTGTAATTATCAAAAAAAAGCTTTTGGTCTTTGCCCCAATTGCCAGGGATACAGATTCACCTACAAGGGGGTGGGCACCCAGAAGGTGATACAGGAGCTTGAAGAGATTTTTCCTCAAGCACAGATGGAAAGGATGGACTTAGATACTACTGCTAAGAAGGGATCTCACCAGAGGCTCTTAAGCGATTTCGGTAAAAAAAAGTTTGGCATACTTGTGGGAACACAAATGATCGCCAAAGGCCTGGATTTTCCAGATGTGACTTTGGTGGGAGTGGTCTTTGCCGATTTTAGCCTGGATCTTCCTGATTTCCGTTCAAAGGAGAGAACCTTTCAACTGCTGGCCCAGGTAGCAGGCAGAGCGGGAAGAGGCCAGCAAAAGGGAGAGGTGATAATTCAAACTTATTATCCCCAAGAGTGGGCAATTCAACTTGCCGCCTCACATGATTTTGAAGGCTTCTTCAAAAAGGAGCTGGAACAACGAAGAGAGTTAGGTTATCCCCCTTTCAATCATTTGATCCTGGTGGTTTTCTCCGGCAGAAGCTTGAGGATGGTCAAAATCAGTGCGCGAAATTTTTCCACTAAGCTAAGAAGAATGCTCAAAATGGGAAAACTGCAAGTTGAAGAAGTTTTGGGTCCAGCCCCGGCTCCACTTTCTAAGATAAAAAATCTATACCGCTGGCAAGTATTGATCAAAACGAAAAGCGCCATCAAGACGGGCAGTCTGATCAAAAAGATTTTGGAGGAGAAGAAAAGGAAAAAAAAGACAGAACCTGTGCGTATTACAGTTAATGTGGACCCCATGGATATGCTCTGAGTTTTTAGTCCGGTTGAATTTTAGTTTTGTTTTATTGGAAATGTTTTTCTTTAACTCAAGGTTAGCCCAATAATGACCGAATTTTCGACAAAGGAAGTTACTTTTAGAAAGATCCCTAAGAGGTGAGGATTGATGATAACGGTTGAGGATGTCAAAAAAAATGAGCAGGTGAAGCTTCTGATCAAGAAGTCGGATGAGATCCTGGGGGTGATCGGTTATACCGAGCATGGCGAACGGCACGCCAGTTTGGCGGCAAATATTGCCTACAACATCATGGTCAGGTTAAAACATCCAGAGAGGCGAGCACATTTAGCTGCCATTGCGGCTTATCTGCATGATATTGGAAACGTGATCAACCGAGATTATCATGCCCAGACCGCTGCTATGCTGGCCCACTCCATTCTTTCGGGAATGAAGATGCCCATGGAAGATATCTTGGAGGTGATGGCGGCAATCGGAAATCATGACGAGAAAGATGGTCAACCGGTGTCAGATATCTGTGCGGCGGTTATTCTGGCAGATAAGTCCGACGTGCATAGCTCCAGGGTGCGCACACTGGAGGGCATCAAGCAGGACATTCATGATCGGGTAAACTATGCGGCCAAAAGTTCATTCTTGAGGGTGGAGGAGGTGCAATGGATCGTCACCTTAGAGGTTAGAATCGACCCAT
>JAOZNS010000304.1 GCA_029933635.1 Candidatus Zixiibacteriota bacterium
AAGTTTAAAAATAATTTATTTGTTCGATGATTTTGAAATGGAACCATGACAAAAAAAACAGGAGGTTAAAATCATGAAGGTCAAAATAGATCCTGAACTCTGCACCGGGGACGAGATTTGCGTTCAGATATGCCCGGAGGTCTTTGAGATGCAGGGCGACAAGGCTGTGGTAAAAATGGAGGAGGTTCCAGAGGATCTTAAGGACTCGGTAAAGGAGGCAGCTGATTCCTGTCCCTCTGAGGCTATCATCATAGAGGAATAGCCGAACCTTCTCAACAAATGAGGAGAAAAGCTCTCAAAGATTTGATCTGGACACAATAAAAAGGGTCCTTCTGTCACGAAACTTAGTCGTAGATGGAAGGACCCAAATTTTTATTTACTCAGACGGGTTGAGTCTATCTGATCAATTCTTCTACCCTCATCTCCTGTGCTTGCATGTCCACAAAGGTGGCTTTTTCGATTTGAATGCTTCCCCTATCGAAATGATTTGGATCCTGAGGCACAACTTTCAAATCCAGTATAGGACCATCTCCCGGATGGATGAAATTTTCACCCTTTATATCCACCAACCCGACCACCAGCTTTCCTCTACTCAGATTGTAGAACAATCCAATATCTTTGGTGCGAAAGGTGGCGGTGGGAGGAAGCAGCGAAACCTCCTCCGGATCGAAGGTGATCACCAGTTCCACGCCAGCCACGGGATCGTCGAAGCTGGCGTAGATCGGCATCCTTATTACTCTGGAAACGTGATCATATTGTAGTTTTGAGAAGCCAACCTCTGCAATACCCGGAGGCTCCACCATCGGTGCTCCCATAACCGGTTCGACACAACCTGGCTGAGGCGCCTCCCCTCCCCTCAACAGATATTTGATCTCATAGACCAGATCCACCAAGTTGATGAAGCAGTCAGCATTTACATCGGTGGATCTCATGGAGACGGGTTCAGGTCCCTGGTAGGCCATAAAGTCAATGAAATATAAAGGATCTAACAGATCGACATATCCATCAAAGTTAAAGTCACCGGGAAGGCATCTAACCTGAGGAGGTGGTCCCGAGCGATAAAGATAGTTTATCAACCAGATCAGATCTGACAAACCTATGAAGCAATCTCCGTTCACATCGCCTGCCGCCGGCGGGTTTGGTGGCGGACCACCAAGAAATAGATAATTTACCAAAAACACCACATCGGCAACGTCCACCAGCGAATCTCCAGTAACGTCCCCCAACATTTTTGAGGGAAGAACATCGTAGGGCCAGACGTTTATTATCGTCACCGCAGTATCGGTGCTGTCCCGACCATCGTCCACGGTGAACATCACTGTATAAGGGGAGTTCAAGGTGTCATCGTCTGTGGTGGTCCACTGGAAATAACATACCACCGGTGAAACTCTGGGATAGCAGGGAAAATTCCCCACCCCAGATTTGGTTAAGGTTAAAGTATCCACCGTATCCGCATCCGTGGCGATCACCGGGAAGGTGACCTGAAGTCCAGCATACACGACAAGCGACTCAGGAGCGGTGATCTCAGGTTTACGATTTACAGAGGAGAGGACATAGAGTAATACCTCCACCGTGTCGGCTATTTGTCTGGTAAGCTCGGTGCCGATTATGTAAAGTGGGTAAACGCCCAGTGGAGTAAGGGAATCAATCTGGATGGTCAAAGTCGAGCTATCTGTGGGGATCAGTGTCGGGGGATCAAATTGATAGGTTGTCAGCGGGGGAAGACCTTCCACGGTTAAGGTGCAAGGTGAGCTGAACCCATACACTGAGGTCAAGATCACCTCATAGCTGGTGGTATCTCCCTGTTTAACCCACTGCGTATCCGGCTCCGCTTCTATGGTGAAATAAGGTGTGTATACTATGGCGAAGAGGCTATCGCTTTCATCATACGGATCTCCATCTTCAGCATCCGAAACCTTTATCTTACAGGAATCCGAGGTCGTATCAGGCACCAGCCACTGGTGCACGCCATCGTTTGGAGTATCTTGAATGATATTGCTCCAGCTCAATCCTCCATCGGCTGAGAAATCGATGTCGACGAACTCTCCATAAAAGTTTTCAGAAATCCAGGTAATATCATGAGTATCTCCTACTATCCACACTTCACCTCCATTGGGCGAGGTGACCTTAATCTGAGGAGGACCGAGCCAGAAACAATAAGGAAGGTTATCTCGGGGCGTATAGACCACTCCGTCGGTTCTACTGAAGCTCAGGCGGGAGGTGGGAGGCCAGAAACTGCTATCTATGCAAACATGCATGGTATCCTGTATCCTGAAGGTCATGGTGGCTATAAGCGCGCGGTCTACATCTCCCATCAAAGGCTGGGTGGTGGGGATCAAGGAAAGCCAGAAATGAGAGGTTCCATCCAGATCCAAGATTATATTGGACCAGGCCATTCCTGGTCCCGATTCCGCTAAGGTGGCCATCCAGTTGAACATGGTATCCCCGGGGGAGATTTCCAGGTGACGGAAGATGCTATGTTCCTCCCAGCCGGGCCACGGAGGCAGATCCGTGTCGTTCCAGAAACTGCTCACACTGCAGAAAGCAGAAGGATTGGTGTGAGTCCAGGCAAGAGGGATGACGATGCCGGCGATGGAGTCGA